>DATKFT010000392.1:0-8268 GCA_035544335.1 Pseudorhodoferax sp. | reverse complement strand
CGGCTTGGCCGCGGCGGAACAGCGCTTGGCTCCCGCGCAACAGCGCGGCCGGGGCGGCGCTCCGATCATTGGCGCACTGTGGGCCGCCCGCAGTCGTGCGATCGCATCGCGGCCGGCAGGTCGCGGTCGGCGCGCCCCAAGCGGCCTGCACCCCACGCGTGCGGGCGGCCCTGGCGGGCCGCGGGCGCGCCACCCCCTCACCCGATCAGGACCTTGACATGAGCACCACCGTCTACCGTGAATTCGACCAGGCTGCCCTGGATGCGCAGTACAACATCCTCGGCATGATCCCGGGCTACCAGGAGGTCTATGACCGCTGGCACGCGGCCAGCGCGAAGACCATGCAGGCCGCGACGGCCAAGGGCCAGGTCAGCTACCACTACGGCCCCTTCCCCGCGCAGGACCTGGACCTGTTCCGCACCGAGGCGGCCCAGGGTCCGCTGGTCATCTTCATCCACGGCGGCTACTGGCGCTCGCAGGACAAGTCCTGGTTCAGCCATGTGGCGGAGCCCTACTGCGCGCGCGGCTGCAACGTCGCGGTCATCAACTACCGGCTGACGCCGCGCGTGACCATGGACCAGATCGTCGACGACGTGCGGGCCTGCACGGTCTGGCTGTCCACGCACGCGCAGGAGCTGGGCTTCGACGCCGACCGCATCTTCGTGGCCGGCAGTTCCGCGGGCGGCCACCTGACCGCTGCGCTGCTCGCCACGCCGTGGGCCGACCTGGGCGTGCGCGCCGACATCGTCAAGGGCGGCTGCGCGCTGAGCGGCCTGTACGACCTGGAGCCGATCCGTCTGTGCTTCCTGAACCAGGTCGTGGGGCTGGACGAAGCCACGGCCCGCCGGCAAAGCCCGCAGCACCATGTGCCGAAGACGGCGGCACCGCTGATCCTGTCCGTGGGCGGCATCGAATCGCCGGAGTTCCACCGCCAGCAGGACGCGTACGAGCAGGCCTGGCGGGCGCAGGGCCTGGCATGCAGCGTGGTCGTGCAGGACGGTGGCCACCACTTCGACATGATCGACCGCTGGAGCGACGAGAACCACCCGCTGTTCCAGGCCTTCATGCAGATGATCGACAGCCACGCGGCCGTGGCGCGCTGAGGAGCGGCGAACGGCATCGGGCCGGCCCGCGTGCGGCGGGGCCGTCGCGCGTACAGGCCAGAATCGCGGCTGGATTCATCCGTCTCGTTCATTGGACTTCCGCCGTGCAATCTGGCCCTTCAGAACTTTCGTCCGCCGCCCGCAACCCGGGCCTTCTTCACCACCTGGATCTGCAGGCCGCCATCGTCGATCTCGACGGCACCATGGTCGACACGCTGGGCGACTTCTGCGCGGCGCTGGAGCGCATGCTGGCCGACCTCGCGCTGCCGCCCGTGCCGGCCGCCGCGGTGCTCGACATGGTGGGCAAGGGCTCGGAGCACCTGATCCGCTGCGTGCTGGCCCATGTGGGCGCGGATGCCGCGCTCTATGCGCGCGCCTGGGCGCGCTACCAACACCACTATCCGGCCGTGAACGGCCGGCATTCGCGCGTGTATCCCGGTGTGCCCGAAGGCCTGCGCACGCTGCAGTCGCGCGGGCTCGCGCTGGCCTGCCTGACCAACAAGCCGACGGCCTTCGCGCGCGCGCTGCTGCGGGACAAGGGGCTGGACGGGTTCTTCTCCCAGGTGTTCGGCGGCGATGCCTTCGCGCGCAAGAAGCCGGACCCCTTGCCGCTGCTGGCGACCTGCCAGGCGCTGGGCAGCCAGCCTGCGCGCACGCTGATGCTGGGCGACTCCAGCAACGACGCGCAGGCCGCGCGCGCGGCCGGTTGCCCCGTGGTGCTGGTCACCTATGGCTACAACCATGGCCAGCCGGTGCGTGCGGTCGACGCCGATGGCTGGGTCGATGCCTTGGACCAGGTGGCCGCGCTGCTGCCCGCGCGCCTGTAGTCACTCTCCTACCGGTATTCGTTCGTCTGTCCCACGGTGGGCCGCTTTGCGCAACTACCGGTGCGTAGTGGGCCTGCTTTTAGCCTCTCGGCATGGTCGATCGACATCCGGGAGAGTGCGTCATGGACATGGACATCGTCGTGTGGGCAGTGGCAGGCGTCGTGGGCGCACTGGCGCTGGCGGTGGTTGGCCGCGCCATCGCCTGCTGCGTGGACAGCTGAACCATGCCGCGCAGCAAGGACACGCAAAGCAGTGTGGGCAAGGGCGCGCGGGGCGGCGCGGGCGGCAACGCCAAGCAGCAGCAGCTGCGCGCACATCTGGTCGAGCCGGCCGCATCGGCCGTGCTGACGACCAACCAGGGCCTGCGGATCTCGGACAACCACAACTCGCTGAAGGCCGGCGTGCGGGGCCCCACGCTGCTCGAAGACTTCGTGCTGCGCGAGAAGATCACGCACTTCGACCACGGGCGCATTCCCGAGCGTGTGGTGCACGCGCGCGGCGCGGGCGCGCACGGCTACTTCCAGGTGTACCGCTCGCAGGCCACCTACACGCGTGCGGCCTTCCTGCAGGATCCCGAGCAGCGCACGCCGGTGTTCGTGCGCTTCTCCACGGTGGCCGGTTCGCGCGGCTCGGCCGACACCGTGCGCGACGTGCGCGGCTTCGCGGTCAAGTTCTACACCGCCGAAGGCAACTACGACCTCGTGGGCAACAACATGCCCGTGTTCTTCGTGCAGGACGCGATGAAGTTCCCGGACCTGATCCACGCCGTCAAGCCCGAGCCGCACCACGAGATGCCGCAGGCCGCCAGCGCGCACGACACCTTCTGGGACTTCGCCTCGCTGATGCCCGAGACCACCCACATGCTGATGTGGACGATGTCGGACCGCGCGATTCCGCGCAGCTACCGCATGATGGAGGGTTTCGGCGTGCACACCTTCCGCCTCGTCAACGCCGGCGGCGACGCGGTGTTCGTCAAGTTCCACTGGAAGCCGCGGCTGGGCGTGCACGGCCTGGCCTGGGACGAGGCGCAGAAGATCGCGGGCATGGACCCGGACTTCCACCGGCGCGACCTCTGGGAAGCCATCGAGCGCGGCGAGTTCCCCGAATGGGAGCTGGGCCTGCAGATCATCGACGAGAGCAAGGTCGAGCAGCTCGGCTTCGACATCCTGGATCCGACCAAGCTGCTGCCCGAGGAGATGGTGCCGGTGCAGCGCATCGGCAAGCTCGTGCTGGACCGCAACCCCGACAACTTCTTCGCCGAGACCGAGCAGGTGGCCTTCCACCCCGGCCACATCGTGCCGGGCATCGACTTCACGAACGACCCGCTGTTGCAGGGCCGGCTGTTCTCGTACACCGACACCCAGCTGTCGCGCCTGGGCGGCCCCAACTTCCACGAACTGCCGATCAACCGCGGCATCTGCCCCTTCCACAACTTCCAGCGCGACGGCATGCACCGCCAGAGCGTGCACAGCGGGCGGGCGGCCTACGAGCCCAACACGCTGGGCCAGGCGGGCGCGGAGTTCCGCGTCGACGGCGGGCCGCAGGGTCTGCAGGAGTTCCAGGCCGCCACCGGCACGCCGCGCCTGCGCCAGCGCAGCCCGTCGTTCGACGACCATTTCTCGCAGGCCGCGCTGTTCTGGCACAGCCAGGGGCCGGTCGAAAAGGAGCACATCGTCGCAGCCTTCCGGTTCGAGCTGGCCAAGGTCGAGCACCCGGAGGTGCGCCAGCGCATGGTGGACAACCTGGCCCATGTCGACGCGATGCTTGCGCGCCGGGTCGCGGCCGGCCTGGGCCTGACCCCCGATGCCAGGGCCGCGGCCGGGCGCGCTGGCTTTCGCGACGCGCGCACGGCGCTGCCGATCGATGAATCGGCGGCGCTGCGCATGGCCAGCACGCCGCCGGCCGGATCGCGGCCGATCGCCACGCGCAAGGTGGCGGTGCTGGTCGCCGACGGGGTGGACGTGCAGGGCCTGCGGCCCGTGTTGCAGGCCCTGGAAGAGTCCGGCGCGCGTTGCCTGGTCCTGGCGCCGCAGCTGGGCGCCGTGGCGACCGAGAACGGCCGCCAGTTCGCCGTGGACCATGCGCTGGCGACCATGCCGTCGGTGCTGTTCGACGCGGTGCTGGTGGCCGGCGGCGAGCGCGCGGCGCAGGCGCTCGCGGGCCTGGGGGCCGCCCAGCACTTCGTGCTGGAGGCTTACAAGCACGCCAAGGCCATCTGCACGCTGGGCGCGGGGGCCGCGCTGCTGCGGCCGCTGGCGGTGGCGCCGGACGCCGACGCGCAGGCCATGGCTGCCCATCCGGGCGTGGTGCTGGGGCGCGCAGGGGTGGAAGCGGCGGCCGAGACGGCCAAGGCCTTCGTTGAGGCGATCGGCCGGCACCGGCACTGGGACCGGCCGCTGGCCGAGTCCATCGCGGCCTGAGAGCGTGGGCCCGTGCGACGGCTCCGACGGGTTGGCGCGCGGCTCGCGCTTCAGCGCTTGAGCATGCTGCGGATGGTGTCCGCCAGTTCCTCGATGACGAACTTGCCCACGTAGGCGTCGGCGCCCACGGTCTTCACATGGCTTTCGTTGGTCGTGCCCGACAGCGAGGAATGGATGACCACGGGAATCGAGCGGAAGCGCGCATCCTGCTTGATCTTGCGCGTGAGCGTGAAGCCATCCATCTCGGGCATCTCCAGGTCGGTCAGCACGAGCGCGACCCTGGAGGCGACGGGCTTGCCTTCGGCCTCGGCCTTGGCGGCGAGTTCCTGCAGCTTGTCCCAGGCCTCGCGGCCGGACTTGGCCATCACGAACGGGGTGCCCAGGGTCGACAGGCCCTTCTCGATCAGCGAGCGTGCGATCAGCGAATCGTCGGCGGCCAGGATCACGCTGCCAGGGGGCAGGCTCACGCGCGGGCCGACGGTCTCGTCGGTGATCTCGGGGCCGGCCGGCGGCATCACGGTGCGCAGGATCTGTTCGACGTCCAGCACCTGGGCCAGCCGCGTGTTGTGCACATCGCCGTCCAGGCGCGCGATGCTGGTGATCAGCCCGCCGGCGGAGGTGCTGGCTTCGGCCGACAGCACCTGGTTCCAGTCCAGCCGCACGATCTCGTCGACTTCTTCGACGGCGAAGCCCTGGGTGGTGCGCGCGTACTCGGTCACGAGCAGGATGTTGAGGCCCTTTTGCGGCACGCAGCCCACGGCGGCCGGCAGGTTGATGACGGGGATCACCTGGCCGCGGATGTTGGTCACGCCCATCATGTGGGCCGTCGAGTTGGCCACCGCCGTGACGGTCGGCATGACCATGATCTCGCGCACCTTGAACACGTTGATGCCGAACAGTTCGCGCTGCTCGGAGTTCGGTGTCACGCCCAGGCGGAACAACAGCAGTTCGAACTTGTTGCTCGTCGTGAGATTGGTGCGCTCGTCGACTTCTTTTTGTACCGTGCTCATGACAAGTTTTCCTCGGCACCCGTAACTGGGTCGAAACAATTGTGGGTGTACGGACACGGCGGGTCAACTTGGGCCGCCAATAGGTCGCGATCGGCCGCCAAGCGGCATGGTTTCATCTCTGTTTGCTACACTGGCGGTCCATGTCCGTTCACAGCATCACGACATCAGGCGCAGGCCGGGGAGCCTGGCCCTGGCGTAAGCCAACGACAAGCCGCACCTGATTGCACGGCGCATCGCCGTGCGCCCGTGCCCTAGGCCGATGCAGCATCTGCATGCGCGCCAGGGCTTTGGATGAACGAAGGCAGCACCCCCGCTGCCGCCGGGACGCGCAATACCCCCCAGCGCCCGGCGTGAACTTCGAAAGCACGCTGTGATCACTGAACTGGAATTCAAGAGCCTGTCCAAGGACGGCTACAACCGCATCCCCCTGATCGTCGAGGCCTTTGCCGACCTCGAAACTCCGCTCTCGCTGTACCTGAAGCTCGCCCATTCGCAGGGCGGCGGCCGCTTGAGCTTCCTGCTCGAGTCCGTCGTCGGCGGCGAGCGCTTCGGCCGCTACAGCTTCATCGGCCTGCCGGCGCGCACGCTGCTGCGCGCCAGCGGCTTCGGTGCCAACGCGCGCACCGAGGTCGTGACCGATGGCCAGGTCGTGGAGACGGCCGAAGGCAATCCGCTGGACTTCATCGAGGCCTACCAGAAGCGCTTCAAGGTCGCGCTGCGGCCTGGCCTGCCGCGTTTCTGCGGCGGCCTGGCCGGCTACTTCGGCTATGACGCGGTGCGCTACATCGAGAAGAAACTCGAGAACAGCTGCCCGCCCGACCTGCTGGGCTGCCCCGACATCCTGCTGCTGCAATGCGAGGAACTGGCCGTCATCGACAACCTGTCGGGCAAGCTCTACCTGATCGTGTATGCGGACCCCAAGCAGCCCGAGGCCTACGCCAATGCCAAGCGCCGGCTGCGCGAGCTCAAGGAGAAGCTGCGTTACTCGGTCAGCGCCCCCCAGGTCAAGCCGACGCTGGCGCACCCGGCCGAACGCCCGTTCGGCAAGGCCGCCTATCTCCAGGCCGTGGAAGAGGCCAAGGAGATGATCGCGGCCGGCGATTTCATGCAGGTGCAGGTGGGCCAGCGCATCAGCAAGCGCTACACCGAGTCGCCGCTGTCGCTGTACCGCGCGCTGCGCTCGCTGAACCCCAGTCCCTACATGTACTACTACGACATGGGCGACCACCATGTCGTCGGCGCCTCGCCCGAGATCCTGGTGCGCCAGGAGGTCACCGAGGCGGGCGAGCAGAAGGTCACGATCCGTCCGCTGGCCGGTACGCGGCCGCGCGGTGCCTCGCTCGAGCAGGACAAGGCCGCCGAGGTCGAACTCGTGCAAGACCCCAAGGAGCGGGCCGAGCACGTGATGCTGATCGACCTGGCGCGCAACGACATCGGCCGCATCGCCAAGATCGGCAGCGTGAAGGTGACCGAGGCCTTCGCCGTGGAGCGCTACAGCCACGTGATGCACATCGTCAGCAACGTGGAAGGCATCCTCAAGGACGGCATGAGCAACATGGACGTGTTGCGCGCCACCTTCCCGGCCGGTACGCTGACGGGCGCGCCCAAGGTGCACGCCATGGAGCTCATCGACAAGCTGGAGCCGACCAAGCGCGGCCTGTACGGCGGCGCCTGCGGCTACATCAGCTACGCGGGCGACATGGATGTGGCGATCGCGATACGCACCGGTGTGATCAAGGATCAGACCCTGCACGTGCAGGCCGCGGCCGGCGTGGTGGCCGACTCCATTCCCGAGCTGGAATGGAAGGAAACCGAAGCCAAGGCGCGCGCGCTGCTGCGCGCGAGCGAACTCGTCGAAGAAGGTCTGGAGTAATCGCCATGGCAAAGCTTTTGATGGTCGATAACTACGATTGAGGTCTACTGGCGTCTATCAACCTCCATGGAACAACTCTAAGTCTATGTTTTTAAAGGGTTGATCGTCCATCGAGCGATTCTGAAAGCTGGACAAATCCAGTGCTCATGTGTGTAATGGAGTGTGTAACGGGCCAAACTGGAGGCGTTATACACATGGCACTCACAGCACTCAATCTTCTCTCGGCGCGCAAAGTGGAAACGGCGCAGCCCAGGCCCAAGGTGTACCAACTCCGGGACGGAGGCAGCCTCTTTTTGCGCGTTCAGCCCAACGGCTCCAAGCTCTGGTGGTACCGCTACCGGCTGGGCGGCGCTGAACAGGTGTACTCAATCGGGGTGTACCCAAAGGTCACGCTGGAGGCAGCCCGTGCGGAACGGGACCGGGCAAAGGCGTTGGTCAAGAAGGGCCTCGACCCCATCGTGGAGAAAAAGGCGGCGATCGCCCTCCAGGCCGACACATACGAACGCACGTTCGAGACCGTTGCTCGGGAGTGGATCGTCAGCAATGCTCACTGGAGCGAGTACTACACCAACCAGGTCACCAGCTACCTTGAGAAGGATGTTTTCCCCCGGATTGGCAAGTTGCCGATCAGCAGCATCAGGGCTCCACATCTGCGCCCCATCATCAAGGATGTGGCGGCTCGTGGCGCGAAGACTGTGGCGATCCTCATCCGCCAGTGGTGTGGGCAAATCTTCAGTTATGCGGCTGCCCAAGGTCTCTGCGAATACGATCCTGCCGCCTTGCTCAAGGGACTGGTCAAGCGCCCTCAGGTCCGCCACAACCCTCCGTTGACATGGGCAGAGATCCCGGACTTTCTCAATCGTGTGGACAACGAAGGGGGTTACCAGACGACAGTCCTCGCCCTCAAGCTGATGGCTTTGACCTACGTGCGCACCGTAGAACTGCGCAAGGCCTCCTGGGAAGAGTTCGACCTGGACAACGCCATGTGGTCGATTCCGTCCGAGCCCCGATGGCCAGGTCAAATTCCCCCACCCT
>DATKFT010000391.1:0-2839 GCA_035544335.1 Pseudorhodoferax sp. | reverse complement strand
GTAGTGCAGGCAGTCCTGCGCGCGCAGCGCATGCGGATCGGCCGGCGCGCCACGCCGGCGCAGGTAGGCGCGGCTGGCCACCAGCAGCGAGCGCGTGGGCGCCAGCAGCCAGGCCACATGGGTCTCGGGCGGCGCGGCCGTGTGGCGCACGGCCAGGTCGAAGCCCTCGACCGCGAGCGGGCGCAGGCTGTCGGACAGGTCCAGCTCCAGCCGCACCTGCGGATGCGCGCGCAGGAACTCGGGCAGGCGCGGCACGAGCTGCTGGCGCGCCAGGGCCACGGGCGCCGTCACGCGCAACAGACCCTGCGGCGCGTCGGCCAGGTCGCGCACGGCCGCAAAGCTCTGCTGGATCTGCGCGAACGCGCCGCGCGTGCCGTCGGCCAGGCGCTGGCCGGCCTCGGTCAGCCGCACGCTGCGGGTGGTGCGCTGCACCAGCGGCACGCCGGCGGCGCGCTCGAGCTCGGCGATGCGCTGGCTCATGGCCGCCTTGCTGATGGACAGCCGCGCCGCGGCGGCCGTGAAGCTGCCGTGCTCGCCCAGCACCGCCAGCGCGTGCAGGGTGCTCCAGAGCGCATCCGTTTTTTCGATGGACATGCCTTCTATTGTTCACTATAGCGAACAATCAGTTCAGTCGGCATGGCTATACAAGGCAGGAGCGGCTTCCTAGACTTGCGGCCTCTTTCCACCGTTCAGCGAGACGACCATGCCAGGCAAACTGCCCTCCACCCCCGCCTACACCGACAGCGCCGAAGTGGCGCACTTCATCGCCGGCAAGCCCACCCAGGGCGTGGGCGAGCGCACCCAGGCCGTGTTCAACCCGGCGCTGGGGACCGAGGCACGCCGCCTGCGTCTGGCCGCCAAGCCCGACGTGGACGCCGCCGTGGCCGCGGCCCAAGCCGCCTTCCCGGCCTGGGCCGACACGCCCCCGATCCGCCGCGCCCGCGTGCTGCTCAAGTTCCTGGAGCTCGTGAACCAGCGCAAGGACGAGTTGGCCGCCATGATCACGGCCGAGCACGGCAAGGTGTTCACCGACGCGCAGGGCGAGGTCGCGCGCGGCATCGACATCATCGAGTTCGCCTGCGGCGTGCCGCAGCTGCTCAAGGGCGATTTCACCGACCAGGTCTCCACCGGCATCGACAACTGGACACTGCGCCAGCCGCTGGGTGTGGTCGCCGGCATCACGCCGTTCAACTTCCCGGTCATGGTGCCGATGTGGATGTTCCCGGTCGCGATCGCAGCGGGCAACACCTTCATCCTGAAGCCCAGCGAACGCGATCCCTCGCCCTCGCTGTTCATCGCCCAGCTGCTCAAGCAGGCCGGCCTGCCCGACGGCGTGTTCAACGTCGTGCAGGGCGACAAGCTCGCGGTGGACGCGCTGCTGGAGCACCCGGACGTGAAGGCCATCAGCTTCGTGGGCTCCACGCCGATCGCGCAGTACATCTACGAGACCGGCGCACGCAACGGCAAGCGCGTGCAAGCCCTGGGCGGTGCCAAGAACCACATGGTGGTGATGCCCGACGCCGACATCGACCAGGCCGTGGACGCGCTGGTGGGCGCAGGCTACGGCTCGGCCGGCGAGCGCTGCATGGCGATCTCGGTCGCGGTGCTGGTCGGCGATGCGGCCGACAAGCTGATCCCCAAGCTGGCCGAGCGCGCCAAGACCCTGGTCATCAAGAACGGCATGGAGCTCGATGCCGAAATGGGCCCGATCGTCACCCAGCAGGCGCTCGAGCGCATCGAGGGCTACATCGACATCGGCGTCAAGGAAGGCGCAGAGCTGGTCGTGGACGGCCGCGGCCACAAGGTGGCGGGCCACGAGCAGGGCTTCTTCACGGGTGGCACGCTGTTCGACAAGGTCACGCCCGAGATGCGCATCTACAAGGAAGAGATCTTCGGCCCCGTGCTGGCCTGCGTGCGCGTGCCCGACTTCGCGGCCGCAGTCGATCTCATCAACAAGCACGAGTTCGGCAACGGCACGGCCTGCTTCACGCGTGACGGCAACGTGGCGCGCGAATTCGCACGCCGCATCCAGGTCGGCATGGTCGGCATCAACGTGCCGATCCCGGTGCCCATGGCCTGGCACGGCTTCGGTGGCTGGAAGAAGAGCCTGTTCGGCGACATGCACGCCTACGGCGAAGAGGGCGTGCGCTTCTACACCAAGCAGAAGTCCATCATGCAGCGCTGGCCCGAGAGCATCGGCAAGGGTGCCGAGTTCGTGATGCCGACGGCCAAGTAAGCCGCCGCGCGAAAACCTCTCAAGGGCCGGCGGGCATCTTCGCCGGCCCTTTTTACTTTTTCACGTCTTCTGCACCGCTCGGTGAAGGAGGCGGCGATTTCTTCAGACGGCTGGAGAAGCTCGCGAATCCCCCCCGCCCCGACTCCATCACGTGAGCGCGAAGGCGCCGCAAGGCCCCTGGTGGCAGCTTGCGCATGCGCCACAGGCCGGTTTGTCACGGCGGTCCGTGTGGAGCACATCCGTTCACACCTACCCGATGGATTCCCCTGGGAGCCCGAACAGGTCGCGGGCGATGTGGGTCTGCTTGCTTTTCGGCAGCTCGCAAAACGAAGAATGCGAAGAATGGACACAGCGCCGCAGGCGGCTGCGGCCTCAGCGATCCCCAGTCCGTATCGCGGGAATGGTCGCGATTTCGTTGCCTCAAAAGGAAAAAGCCCCAACCTTGCGGGTTGGGGCTTTTTCGGCTGTAAGAGCCTGACGATGACCTACTTTCACACGGGAACCCGCACTATCATCGGCGCGGAGGCGTTTCACTGTCCTGTTCGGGATGGGAAGGAGTGGGACCACCTCGCTATGGTCATCAGGCATAACTTGTTGCTACCT
>DATKFT010000390.1:0-7134 GCA_035544335.1 Pseudorhodoferax sp. | reverse complement strand
TCGCGGATCATGCGCTCGTCTTCGGTCAGTTGTTGGTCGAGCAGAAAAGGGTCTTGCCAGTCGAAGCGTGCAGCGGGCATGGGGTCTCCTCAGGGGGCAGGTTGCAAAGGCGCCCATCCTAGCCGTGGCAGAGGGGCGCGGCAAACGATGATTCTTGATCGAGATATGAGATGAAGGAATTTCTGAGGCATAAATAACCTGGAAGTCGGGCCTATATGTGTATATTTCGAATACTTTGCGGCGCAAACTTCCATCCACCCAGGCCCTGGTCTGCTTCGAGGCCGCGGCCCGCCACGAGAGCTACACCCGGGCCGCGCAGGAACTCGCGCTGACCCAGGGCGCCGTGTCGCGGCAGATCGCCGCGCTCGAAGAGTTCGTCGGCGTCGTGCTGTTCCGCCGCACGCGCCATGGCGTGGCGCTGACCGACAGCGGCCGCGACTACGCGCGCCAGGTGGCGCGCAGGCTCGATGGGCTGGAGCTGGACACCATGAACGCCATGGCACGCCAGCAGAGCGGCAACTCGCTGGCCTTGGCTGCAGTGGCCACCTTCGCCACGCGCTGGCTGATCCCGCGCCTGCCGGATCTGGCGCAGCGGCATCCGCAGATCACCGTCAACATCGAGACGCGCACGCGGCCCTTCCTGTTCAGCGACGACGGCTTCGACGCGGCCTTGTACGCGGGCACACCCGAGCAGGTGCAGAACTGGCCCGGCACCAGCGCCGTGCTGCTCATGAGCGAGGAGGTGCTGCCGGTCTGCAGCGCCGCGCTGCGCGGCGAGCGCGGCCTGCTCACGCCTGCGCAGGTGGCCGAACTGCCGCTGTTGCAGCAGAGCACGCGCCCGGACGCCTGGCGGCTGTGGTTCGACGCCATGGGTGTGCAGGCGCCGCACTGGCAGAGCGGCCCGCGCTATGAGCTGTTCTCGATGTCGGCCACGGCCGCGGCGCATGGCCTGGGCGTGGCCCTGGTGCCGCGCATGCTGGTCGCCGACGATCTCGCACGCGGCGACCTCGTGCTGGCCTGCGACCGTGCGCTGCGCGGCAGCCGGGGCTACTACCTGGTCAGTCCCGAGCGCCGTGATCCGCCGGGCGCGCTGGCCCTGTTCCGCGACTGGCTCGTGGCGCGCGCGAGCGCCGAAGCACCGATCGGGTAAACAACCATGTCGGCCCGCCTTACAGGTGTTTGGCCGCAGGTCAAGTGGCTGCGATCACAATCCCCCGAGAAATTTGTAACTCATTGATTTTCAGTGATTTATTTCCAGCCGACCGGATTGGCGTGGCTCTTGCTTGATGTACGACATGCTCGAAGTCCTCGTCATCCTGTACGTCGTGTTCGTCGCCATCGGTCTGCGCAAGATTCCCTGAGGCGCGCGCCGTTCAGGCCTGCGGCCGGCCGCCTGGCTCGGCCAGCCGCTCGGCCAGGAAGTCCAGGAAGCACGCGATGCGCGCGGCCAGCTGCGTGTTGCGGTAGTACACGGCGTTGATGGATTCGCGCGTGTCCACGGTCTGGCGGGGCAGCACCTCGACCAGGTCGCCGCGCTGGCGGTCCGCCGTGGTCATGAAGTCGGCCAGGCAGCAGATGCCGGCACCGGCCAGTGCCAGCTGGCGCAAGGTTTCTCCGCTGGAGGCCGTCACCGTGGGCGTGATGGGCCACTCGTCGCCGTGCGGCCCGCGCAGCGGCCAGCGGTTCAGCGATTCCGGCTGCGTGAACCCGATCAGCTGGTGCTGCGCCAAGGCAGCCGCGCTGGTCGGCTTGCCCTGCGCGGCCAGGTAGGCGGGGCTGGCCAGCACGCGCCGCCGGCTCGTGCACAACGGGCGCGCATGCAGCGTGGAGTCGCGCAGCGGGCCGATGCGGATCGCGATGTCGGTGTGGCGCGCGAGCAGGTCGATGTTGAGCTCGTCGGTCTCCAGCTCCAGCGCGATCTGTGGATACATCTGCTGGAACTGCGGCACGAGCGGCACCACGGCATGCAGCATGAAGGGCGTGGCGGCGTTCACGCGCAGGCGCCCGGCGGGCTGCTGGCGGCGCAGGGCCATGTGCTCTTCGGCGTCGTCGATGGCCGCCAGGATGGCCCGCGTGCGCGCGAGAAAGGCCTGGCCTTCCTCGGTCAGCGCGATGCGCCGCGTGGTCCGGCGCAGCAGCGTGGTGGCGAGCTTCTTCTCCAGCCGGCCCAGTGCGCGGCTGATGCCCGAGACGGTCTGCCCCAGCTGCTCGGCCGCGCCCGTGATCGAGCCGGTCGCGACGACGGCGGCGAAGGCCTGCAGTTCTTCGAGCGTGGTCTTCATGGCGAGTGCGCATTCTGGCGCATCGCTTCGGGCCTCGCCGGCCCTCAGTGCCCCGCGGTGCCGGAGAACAGGTTGATGACCAGCACGCCCGCGATGATGAGCCCCATGCCCGCGAGCGCCGGCGCATCGAGCCGCTGGCCGAACACGAGGAAGGCCACGACGGCCGTGATCACGATGCCCACGCCCGACCAGATGGCGTAGGCCACGCCCACCGGCATGCTGCGCAGCACCAGCGACAGGCAGTAGAACGAGGCCGCATAGCCCACGGCGGTGGCGAGCGAGGGCCAGGGCCGCGTGAAGCTTTCCGATGCCTTGAGCATGGCGGTGGCGAACACTTCGAGCACGATGGCCGTGCCGAGAAACAGGTAGGGATTCATGGCTGACTTGGAGGTGGTGGGATGCGGGCCAGCAGTGCGTGCTGCAGGTCCTGGCGTTCCTGGGCGGACAGTTGGTAGATGCCCAGCAGGTCGGACAGCCACAGGCCATCCGCCGCGAGCCGCAGGATGAGCTCGTCCGTGCCCTCGGCGTTGGCGCGCCGGCCCGCCGCGACCCAGTCGCGCCACTGGCGGGCCAGCGGCCGCTCGGACACCGATGCCGCCAGGATGGCGCGCCACTGCCGCGTGGACGGCCGCCGCGCGCCCACGCGCACGGCGGCGCGCAGGTAGGCCTCGGCGCCCGAGGCGCTGCTGCCGTGGCGCCCGGCCTCGCGCGCGAGCACCTGCTCGAACTGCGCCTGCGTGCTGTCCCACAGGGCCTGCAGCAGCGCCTCGCGCGTGCCGAAGTGGTGCTGCACGGCCCCTTTGGTCACACCCGCGGCCTGGGCCACGCTGCCGATCGACACCGGCGTGCCTTCGGACAGCAGGTCGGCCGTGGCCGCCAGGATCCGGGCGCGCACCTCGGCGGGCGCCCGCGTGCGTTTGCTGCTGGGTTCCATGTGCACATTTTAAAGTACGACCGTATTGTTATGGATGACCTTGGGCCGGCTGTGCCTTGTCGCGCACACGGGGCGCCGGGGCCGCATGCTTAGAGTGCTGTCCTCATCCACAACGGGAACCCGACCCATGATCGACCACCTGGACCATCTGGTGCTCACGACCACCGACGAGGCGGCCTGCATCGACTTCTATGCCGGCCTGCTCGGCATGCGGCTGCAGCATTTCGGCCAGGGCCGCAAGGCGCTGTGCTTCGGCGCGCAGAAGATCAACATCCATGTGAAGGGCCGGGAGTTCGAACCCAAGGCCCATCTGCCGGTGCCCGGTGCGCTGGACCTGTGCTTCATCGCGTCCGTGCCGCTGGACGATGTCATCGCCAGCCTGCAGGCCCGCGGCGTGCCGATCCTCGAAGGCCCGGTGGCGCGCACGGGCGCGACCGGGCCGATCCGCTCCATCTACCTGCGCGACCCGGACCTCAACCTCATCGAGATCTCGGAGCTGGTGGCATGAGAGCGTGAGAGGCAATCGCTTGAACGCACGCAATCCCCCGTCAGCCGCTGTTCCCTGTTCCAAACGGGGCGTTCGGGGTCTTGCCCTGCGGGCCACGGCACCCCAAGACGCCGGGCGGCGTTGCGCCGCTTGCCCATATCTCGCTATGGGCTGCGCGACGCGCCTTGCCCAACGCCTTCGGGCACCGCGTCGTGAGCCCCATCAATTGCCTCTCACGCTCTGAGCTGACATTCTTGACTCCAAGGCAAATGTATTTGCTTGATTGAGGTGTTTTTCTGCAAGAGCATTGCGCCCACACTCCAGCCCCTCACCAGGAGTGTTTCCATGCCCATTGCCTTGCTGGCGCTGACGCTCAGCGCCTTTGCCATCGGCACGACGGAGTTCGTGATCGTCGGCCTGATTCCCACCATCGCGGCCGACCTGGCCGTCTCGCTGCCGTCGGCCGGCCTGCTGGTCAGCCTGTATGCGCTGGGTGTCGCCATCGGCGCGCCGGTGTTGACCGCGCTGACCGGCCGGCTGCCGCGCAAGGCGCTGCTGCTGGGCCTCATGGCCTTGTTCACGGTCGGCAACCTGCTGGCCTGGCAGGCGCCGGGCTACACATCGCTGATCGCCGCGCGCGTGCTGACCGGGCTGGCGCACGGCGTGTTCTTCTCGATCGGCTCGACCATCGCCACGGGCCTGGTGCCCAGGGAGCGGGCCGCCAGTGCCATCGCCACCATGTTCACGGGCCTCACGGTGGCGCTGGTCACGGGCGTGCCGCTGGGCACCTTCATCGGCCAGCATTTCGGCTGGCGCGCGACCTTCCTGGTCGTCTCGCTGTTGGGCGTGATCGCTTTCATCGGCAGCGCGCTGTTCGTGCCGCGCGGCCTGGCGCACCGCCCGCCGGCTTCGCTGGCCGAGCAGGCCCGCGTGCTGGCCGAGCCGCGGCTGCTGCTGGTCTATGCGAAGACGGCCATCGGCTACGGCGGCACCTTCATCCCGTTCACCTTCCTCGCGCCCATCCTGACCGAGGTGTCGGGCTTCTCGGCGGGCGCCGTGGCCTGGGTCATGCTCGTGTACGGCGTGTCCGTGGCCTTCGGCAACATCTGGGGCGGCCGGCTGGCCGACCGGCTGGGACCGGTGCCCGCGTTGCGCATCGTGTTCGCGCTGCTGGCTGGCGTGCTGTTGCTGCTCCAGCTGGCGCTGCCCTACGCCTGGGCCACGGTGGCCGTGGTGTTGCTGTGGGGCGCCGTGGCCTTCGGCAATGTGCCCGGCCTGCAGGTCTATGTGGTCAAGCAGGCCGAGCGCTTCACGCCGCAGGCCGTGGATGTAGCCTCCGGCCTGAACATCGCGGCCTTCAACCTGGGCATCGCGGGTGCGGCCTGGGCCGGCGGCCTGATCGTGACGCACCTGGGCCTGCGCCACACGCCCTGGATCGGCGCGCTCGTGGTGCTGGTGTCGCTGGCACTGACCCACTGGAGCGGCGTGCTCGACCGGCGCGCCGGCATCCCCGTGCGCAGCAGCGGCCCGGTGCCGACTGCCCACTGAACATTTTTTCTTGAAAGGACCACCATGAGCTCTCTGCACACCGTCCCCGCCTTCGGCCTGGGCACCTTCCGCCTGAAGGACCAGACCGTGATCGACTCCGTGCGCAACGCGCTGGACGTCGGCTACCGCGCCATCGACACCGCGCAGATCTACGCCAACGAGGCCGAGGTCGGCCAGGCCATCGCCGACAGCGGTGTGCCGCGCGGCGAGCTGTTCGTCACGACCAAGATCTGGACCGATCACTTCGCGCACGACAAGCTCGTGCCCAGTCTCAAGGAAAGCCTGCGCAAGCTGCGCACCGAGCAGGTGGACCTCACGCTGATCCACTGGCCCTCGCCGGGCAACGCCGTGCCCATGGCCGAGTACCTGGGCGCGCTGGGCGAGGCGCAGGACCAGGGTCTCACGCGGCTGATCGGCGTGTCCAACTTCACGGTCGCGCTGCTGCGCGAGGCCATCGGCGTCCTCGGTGCGCAGCGCATCGCGACCAACCAGGTCGAGCTCTCGCCCTACCTGCAGAACCGCAAGCTCGCGGCCTTCATGCGCGAGCAGGGCATCCACCTGACCTCGTACATGACGCTGGCCTATGGCAAGGTGCTGGGCGACCCGGTGCTGCAGGCCATCGCACAGGCGCATGGCGCGAGCACGGCGCAGGTCGCGCTGGCCTGGGCGCTGCAGCAGGGCTATGCGGTGATCCCGTCCTCGACCAAGCGCGAGAACCTGGCCGCCAACCTGCAGGCGCAGCAGCTGCGCCTGACTGAAGAGGAGATGGCCCGCATCGCCACGCTGGACCGCGGCGAACGCCAGGCCAACCCGGCCGGCCTCGCGCCGGCCTGGGACTGACCCTCTACAGCGGCCCTGGCAGCTTGCCCACGCCGGGCAGGCGCAGGGCCAGGTCGTCCAGGTCCACGCCAAAGCCCAGGCCCAGCAGGTTGAGCTCCAGGCCTTCGTCGCGCGCCAGTGTGATGCCGGCCAGGCCCAGCAGCGAGAGCTGCCAGCCCGTGCCGCTGGGTGCGCGCGCGATGAACTGCGAAGGCCCCAGGTAGTCCTTGCCGATCGCGGTGGGCGGCAGGTCCAGCCGCAGTGCGGGCACTTCGCGCGCGACCCAGGCGACGAAAGTGTTGCTGTTCGGCCCGGGCCACAGGCCGTAGACGTGGCGCCAGGGGTAGCGCGCCACGGCGGCTTCGATGCCATCGATCATGGCCTCGGCTTCGGGCCCGCGGTGCTCCACGAGAAGCTGCGGGTAGGCGCCGTACCAGTGCGTGTCGGGCGCCTCGCCGGTGTTCTCCACGAGCCCGTCGCCGCCGTAGCGCGCACGCCAGCCGACGATCTGCCAGGTGGTGTAGGTGTCGGCGCCGGCGCGCTTGACCGCGATCCAGGGGTGGATGCCGAAGGCGCCGCGCCAGCGCACCGTGCGTGCACCATAGACCTGCACCACGGCGCGCTGCTCGATGGCCGGGTCGGGCGCCTGGCCCGTCGGCGAGCGGTCGCTGCGCTGCCAGGACATGCCCAGGTCCAGCTTGCCCGAGGCCAGCACGCCGATGGGGCCCAGCAGCAAGAGGCCGATCAGCGCCAGCAGGCGCAAAGGCCAGCGCAGCCAGGCTTTCACGGGGCTGCCCGGGCGCTCGCCCACTGGCGTACCTTCGCCAGCGGCTTCGGCGCGAGCGCCTTCGGGCGGCCGGGCGGCGCTCATGCCTGCCCGTCCATCGCCGCCAGCGCCTGCGCGAAGTCGCGCTGCAGGTCGCCGATGTGCTCCAGGCCCACGGCCAGGCGCACGAAGTTGGGTGCGATGCCGGCCGCTGCCATCTGGTTCTCGTTCATGGTGCCGGCCCACATCGCGGCCGCGTGCACGATCAGCGTTTCCACGCCGCCCAGGCTCACGGCCT
>DATKFT010000389.1:0-2062 GCA_035544335.1 Pseudorhodoferax sp. | reverse complement strand
AGGGGCTCGATGTCTCGTAGGTGTACTCGCTGCCGCGCACCACGTAGGCGCCCGTGCGGAAGAACTCGTCGAGCACGTCGTTCTCGTTGGTCGCCACCACCAGGCGTTCGATCGGCAGGCCCATCTGGCGCGCCACATGGCCGGCGCAGATGTTGCCGAAGTTGCCGCTGGGCACCGTGAAGCTGACCTTCTGGTCATTGCTCTGCGTGGCCTGCAGGTAGCCGGCGAAGTAGTAGACGACCTGGGCCAGCAGGCGGGCCCAGTTGATCGAGTTGACCGTGCCGATCTTGTACTTCGCCTTGAAGGCGTGGTCGTTGGAGACGGCCTTGACGATGTCCTGGCAGTCGTCGAACACGCCCTCGATGGCGATGTTGTGGATGTTGGCGTCCTGCAGGCTGAACATCTGGGCCTGCTGGAAGGGGCTCATGCGGCCGCGCGGGCTGGTCATGAACACGCGCACGCCCTTTTTGCCGCGCATGGCGTACTCGGCCGCGCTGCCGGTGTCACCGCTGGTGGCTCCCAGGATGTTGAGTTCCTCGCCACGGCGGCCCAGTTCGTACTCGAACAGGTTGCCCAGCAGCTGCATGGCCATGTCCTTGAAGGCCAGCGTGGGGCCGTTGGACAGGGCTTCGAGCCACAGGCCGTCTTCCAGCGGGCGCAGCGGCGTGATCTCGGCCGTGCCGAACACCTGCTGCGTATAGGTCTTGGCGCACAGGGCGCGCAGATCCTCGGCCGGAATGTCGTCGATGTACAGGCTCAGGATCTCGAAGGCCAGGGCCGCGTAGCCCTGCTCCTTGTAGATGCTGCGCAGCTCGCCCAGGCGGGCGGCATCGATCTGCGGATAGCGCTCGGGCAGGTACAGCCCGCCATCGGGCGCCAGGCCCTCGAGCAGGATGTCGCAAAAGCGCTTGCGGTCCGCGTGGCCGCGCGTGGAAAGATAAAGCATGTCGCTTCCTCGTCAGTATTCTGTGAGACGGGGCGCGGCCGATGCCAGGGATGCCGAGCAAGGGCCGCCCCGCAGCGAGGGCGTCGTCCCCCTCCCGCGTGCGAGAGAGGGGGAAGCGGCGCAGCCGCTCAGGGGGTGTCTTAGTTCAACTCTTCCTTGCGGATGCGGTTGATAGGGGCCAGCACCGTGGGCAACTGCTGGATCTGCGCCAGGGCAGCATCCATGTCGCCTTCGCGCGTGGCGTGGGTCAGGATGATCAGGTCGGTCTGCGGCACGCCCTGGCTGCCTTCGCTGTCGCCGCTCACCTCGCCAGCCTCGCGCTGCAGCAGGGCATCGATGCTGATGCCGGCACCGGCGAGGATGCTGGTGATCTTGGCCAGCACGCCGGCTTCGTCGGCCACGCGGATGCGCAGGTAGTAGCTGGTGACCACCTCGCTCATGGGCAGCACGGGCAGCTCGCCACCTGCGGCGACCAGCGTGTTCGACTGGAAGGCCAGCGGGGGCACGCGGTGCTCGGGGTCGGCCGTGTGCAGGCGGGCAATGTCCACCAGATCGGCGATCACGGCGCTGGCCGTGGGCTCGGAGCCCGCGCCCTTGCCGTAGTACAGCGTCGTGCCCACGGCGTCGCCATGGACGACGACGGCGTTCATCGCGCCTTCCACGTTGGCGATCAGGCGCTTGGTCGGCACCAGGCTGGGGTGCACGCGCAGCTCGATGCCCTTGTCCGTGCGCTTGGTGATGCCCAGCAGCTTGATGCGGTAGCCCAGTTGCTCGGCGTACTTGATGTCGGCCGCAGACAGCTTGGTGATGCCTTCCACATGCGCCTTGTCGAACTGCACGGGAATGCCGAAGGCGATGGCGCTCATCAGCGTGACCTTGTGGGCGGCGTCCACGCCTTCGATGTCGAAGGTCGGATCGGCTTCGGCATAGCCCAGGCGCTGGGCCTCCTTGAGCACCACGTCGAAGTCCAGGCCCTTGTCGCGCATCTCGGACAGGATGAAGTTGGTCGTGCCGTTGATGATGCCGGCCACCCACTGGATCTGGTTGGCCGTCAGGCCTTCGCGCAGCGCCTTGATGATGGGAATGCCACCGGCCACCGCCGCTTCGTAGGCCACC
>DATKFT010000388.1:0-7896 GCA_035544335.1 Pseudorhodoferax sp. | reverse complement strand
CTAGCCCGGCGAGGCCGCGCCGCATCATGGTGCGGCGTCCATGCCCGGCACGCCGCGCCGGATGGCCTGCGAGAACTGCGGGTCGGCGTCGGCTGCCTTGGCGCGCTCGGTGATGCGGCCCGCGCTGCGCAGCGCGTCCAGGCCCTGGCCCGGCACCAGGCCGCCCACGGCGTACAGGTATTCGGGCAGGTAGCCCGAGGCCAGCAGCCGCCAGTCCATGGGCAGGCCGCCCACGATGCGCTGCGCCATCTGGTAGACGATGGTCGTGCAGTTGGCCGTCAGCGTGTCGTAGAAGCGCGGCTGGCGCGCCAGCGCATCGGCCTCGGCCAGGTAGGCCAGGAACAGCGCGCGCTGCGCTTCGGGCGCCATCTGCACGCGGTAGAGGTAGACGTCTTCGCCGCGCGCATTGGTGCGCACGCGCAGGATGTCGCGCTCGTCGGCCGCCACCAGGCTCAGCTCGTACTGCTTGAAGAATCCGGCCACGGCCGAGAAGTCCTCGCCGCGCTCCTTGCGGATCTCGATCGAGAACACCAGCTGCTCGCGGCCGCCCTGCCCGCCGGCGCCGTCGTTGTCGAAGCCGAACGAGACCAGCGTGTGCGCGATCGCCGGCCCCATCCAGTACGACACGGCCATGTCGACCGAGCGCAGGCGCGCGAGGTCGTAGCGCCGCGTCTCCCAGCGCACGCTGTAGTCGGTGTCGCTGCGCCAGTCGAAGTTGCGCACGTTGTGCAGCGTGACCTGGTCGCCCGCGAGCTCGGCGCGCAGGTGGCGCGCCACGTCGGGCGCCCAGTCGCGCTGGTCCGAGGGTGCGATGCGCACCCACCAGCCCAGCAGCAGCGCGCAGGCCACGCCATAGCCCAGCAGCGCGCGCGCCGCCTCGCCGCGCCACAGCAGCCAGCCCGTGGCAGCCGCGGCCAGCACCCAGGCCAGGCCGGCCAGCAGCGGCCAGGGCGCCGGCAGCGTGAGCCGGTAGTGCAGGGCCAGCACGGCCCAGCCGGCCGACAGCGCCAGCAGCAAGCTCAGCACGGCCTGGCCCAGCATGCGCCCCACCCGCCCCGTCATGGCGCCAGCATGTCGCGCAGCATGGCGGCATGCTCGTCGGCGCGCTGCGCGAGCGCCGCGCGGTCGGGCACGCCCAGCGTGACCGATTCCAGCATGGCGTACACGCCCGGCGACAGGATCATCCAGGGGTGGTCCGTCAGCGCGCTGCGCCGCAGGTGGCCCTGGCGCACGCCGCGGCGCACGAGTTCCTCGACCTCGGCCAGGTGCGGGTGGCTCACGGCCTGGCGCCAGTCCTGCACGAGATGGGGCACGCGTGCGCCCTCGGAGAACAGCAGCCGCAGCGTCTGCAGCATGGCCACGTCGTTGCAGGCCGCGTAGATCGGGGCGACCACGTGCTGCAGCACCACGTCCACCGTCACGGCGTCGTCCGGCCCCGGCAGCGCCGCGGCACCGTCGCGCGGCAGCATGGCGCGCGTGAGCAGCGCCGCGAAGATCTCTTCCTTGCTCGTGAAATGCGTGTAGATGCCGCCCTTGGACAGGCCGGCCGCCGCCGCGATGTCGTCGATGCGCGCCGCGGCAAAGCCCTTGTCGGAGAACACGTGCAACGCGGCATCGAGGATCTGCGTCACGCGCACCGTGGCCGGCAGGCGCTGGCGCGCGGGTCGCTGTTCGCTCCGGGCAGCGGCCCGGCTTGTCTCGCGGATCTCGGGGGTCTGCAGCATGGTCTCGGTCACTGGTGCCCCTGCGGATCGGGGTACACCGTTGTTGTGACAGGCATTCTCGCCGCGAATGCCCGGCCACGCATGTCCTTAGAAACCGACTGTTCAGTCGCTAATTGGGCAGAACTTGATGCACATCAAGGTCCGTGGCATGGGTCCTTCCTACAGTGGCCGCAGCCCTTCACGCCGCCCCTGCCCACCCGCCATGCCCCAGAACCGCCCGCCCGAACGACCGCCACAAGGCTCGCCAGAACACTCGCCCCACGACGCGCTGGACCAGCTGGCCCGCGCCGCGCTGGCCCGCACGACGGGCACGCTCTCGCCCGCGGCCGCGCTGCTGGCCTGGCAGGACTGGAGCGCCCACCTGGCCGTCTCGCCCGGCAAGCAGCTCGCGCTGGCGCAGCTGGCCGCCACGCAGGCCGTGGAACTTGCGCACTACCTGCAGGGCGGCCTGCTGGCCGGCCCCGGTGCGGCGGCACCGCCGGAACCGCCCGCGCAGGACCGGCGCTTCGCCGCGCCGGCCTGGCAGCAGTGGCCGTTCAGCCTGTGGCACCAGTCCTTTCTGCTGAACCAGCGCTGGTGGGAGGCGGCCACGCAGGGCATCGCCGGCGTCGAGCCGCACCACGAGAAGCTGGTCGGCTTCTGGGCGCGCCAGTGGCTGGACCTGTTCTCCCCCGGCAACCAGCTGGCCACGAACCCGCTCGTGCTGGAGCGCACGGCGGCCGAGGGCGGCGCCAACCTCGTGCGCGGCGCCGCCCACCTGGCCGAGGACCTGAAGGCCCTGGCCAGCGGCACGCCGGGCCCGGCCCAGGACTTCGTGCTGGGCCGCGACCTCGCGACCGCGCCGGGCCGCGTCGTGCTGCGCAACCGCGTCATGGAGCTGATCCAGTACGCGCCCACCACGGGCACCGTGCATCCCGAGCCCGTGCTGATCGTGCCGGCCTGGATCATGAAGTACTACATCCTGGACCTGTCGCCGCACAACTCGCTGGTCCAGTACCTGGTCGGCCAGGGCCACACGGTGTTCTGCATCTCCTGGAAGAACCCCGGTGCCGCAGAGCGCGACCTGGGCATGGACGACTACCTGGTCGACGGCTTCCACGCCGCGCTGGCCGCCGTCAACACCATCGTGCCGGACCAGCGCGTGCACGCCACGGGCTACTGCCTGGGCGGCACCCTGCTGGCCATCGCGGCGGCCGCCATGGCGCGCGACGGCGACCAGCGGCTGGCCAGCCTGAGCCTGTTCGCGGCGCAGACCGATTTCAGCGAACCCGGCGAGCTGGCCTTGTTCATCGACGAGAGCCAGGTCAGCCTGCTGGAGGCGCAGATGCAGGAGGCCGGCTACCTGACGGCCGGCCAGATGGCCGGTGCCTTCCAGATGCTGCGCTCCTACGACCTGCTGTGGTCGCGCCTGGTCAAGGCCTACCTGCTCGGCGAGCGCCAGGCCATGAACGACCTCATGGCCTGGAACGCCGACGCCACGCGCATGCCCGCAAAGATGCACGGCCAGTACCTGCGCCGGCTGTTCCTCAACAACGACCTCGGCAGCGGCCGCTACCCCGTGGACGGCCGGCCCGTCTCGCTGGGCAGCCTCACGCTGCCGGTCTTCATGGTCGGCACCACGACCGACCATGTGGCGCCCTGGCGCTCGGTGCACAAGCTGCACTTCCTCAGCCCGGCCGAGATCACGTTCGCGCTGACCAATGGCGGCCACAACGCGGGCATCGTGAACCCGCCCACGCCGGACTCGCGCCGGCACCACCAGTTGCTCACGCGTGCGGCCGGCGGCGCCTATCTGGCGCCCGACGAATGGCAGGCCGCCGCACCCAGCCACCCGGGCTCCTGGTGGCCGGCCTGGCAGCAGTGGCTGGCCGTGCGCTCGGGCGCCCCGGTCAAACCGCCGCGCATGGGCCACCGCCGCTACCCGGCCCTCTCGGATGCGCCCGGCCGCTACGTCCTGGAGAAATGAAATGACACTGTTCGACCTGCAAGGCAAGAAAGGCCTGGTCGTCGGCATCGCCAACGACCAGAGCATCGCCTGGGGCTGTGCGCGCGCGCTGCGCGACGCCGGCGCCGAGCTCGCCGTGACCTGGTTCAACGACAAGGCCAGGCCCCATGTGGAGCCGCTCGCGCAGCAGCTGCAGGCCGCCATCGCGCTGCCGCTGGACGTGGAGCAGCCCGGCCAGCTCGAGGCCGTGTTCGAGGCGATTGCGCGGCAATGGGGCCGGCTCGACTTCGTGCTGCACTCCATCGCTTTTGCGCCCAAGAGCGACCTGCACGGCCGCGTGGCCGACAGCTCGCGCGAAGGCTTCCTGCGCGCCATGGACATCTCCTGCCACTCCTTCGCGCGCATGGCGCACCTGGCCGAGCCGCTGATGCAGCACGGCGGCAGCCTCATGACCATGAGCTACGTGGGCGCCGAAGAGGTGATCCCGGACTATGGCGTGATGGGCCCGGTCAAGGCCGCGCTCGAGGCCAGCACGCGCTACCTCGCGGCCGAGCTGGGCCCCCAGGGCATCCGCGTCAACGCCATCTCGCCGGGGCCGCTGGCCACGCGCGCGGCCTCGGGCATCCCGAACTTCGACGCGCTGCTGGCCGACGCCGCGCAGCGCGCACCGCTGCGCCGGCTCGTGGACATCGCCGAGGTCGGCGCGCTGTGCGCCTTCCTGGCCGGCGACGGCGCGCGCGCCATCACGGGCAGCACGCTGTACGTGGATGCCGGCTACCACATCCTTGGCTGAACGCATGCCCATGCCCCTGCGCCATCCTCTGCGCCCTCTTCTGCCCCTGGCCTGCGCCCTGCTGCTGGCCGGCTGCGCCTCCATGGCGCCGCCGCACGAACGCCCGGCCGTGCCGCTGCCCGCGCAGTTCGAGGCCGCGCCCGCCGGCAGCGCCACAAACGCGGCCAGCGCCACCAACGCCGCCGACTTGGCCTGGCGCGACTACTTCGGCGACCCGGCCCTGCAGGCGCTGATCGACCAGGCCCTGGCCGCCAACCACGAACTGCGCAGCGCCGTGCTGCGCGTGCAGGAGGCCCAGGCCGCCTACGGCGTGCAGCGCAGCGCGCGCTGGCCCACGCTGGGCCTGTCGGCCGAGGCCAGCCGCAGCCGCACGCCGGCGGACCTGAGCCTGGGGGGGCGCGCCGTCACGGCCGACCGGTTGCAGGCCGGTGTGGGCACCAGCAGCTGGGAGATCGACTTCTGGGGCCGCATCGCCAGCCTGGACGAGGCCGCGCTGCAGAGCTTCCTGGCCACCGATGCCGCGCGCCGTGCCACCACGGTGGCGCTGATCGCCCAGGTGGCCGACACCTACCTGGCCGTGCGCGAGCTCGACGAGCGCCTGCTGCTCGCGCAGGACAGCGCGAGCAGCCAGCGCGAGTCGCTGCGCATCTTCACGCGGCGCTTCGAGGTCGGCTCCGCCTCGCGGCTGGAGCTCACGCAGGTGCAGACCCTGCGCGCGCAGGCCGATGCGCTGGTGGTGCAGCTGCAGCAGCAGCGCGCCCAGCAGGGCCATGCGCTGGACCTGCTGCTGGCCGGGCCTGCCGCGCTGCCGCCCATGCCCGCGCCGGCGCAGATCCAGGCGGCCTGGCAGCTCCCCGCGCTGGCAGCCGACCTGCCCTCCGAGCTGCTGCTGCAACGCCCCGACATCGCGGCCGCCGAGCACCAGCTGCGCGCGGCCAACGCCCAGATCGGCGCGGCGCGCGCGGCCTTCTTCCCGAGCATCCGGCTCACGGCCTTCGGCGGCACGGCCTCGGGCGAGCTCGAGGGCCTGTTCAAGGGCAGCGGCCGGGCCTGGAGCTTCGCGCCCAGCCTGTCGCTGCCGCTCTTCGACGCCGGCCGCAACCAGTCCAACCTGGACCTGGCCCAGGTGCGCCGCAAGCTGGCCGTCGTGCAGTACGAGCAGGCCGTGCAGAGCGCCTTCCGCGAGGTGGCCGACGCGCTGGCCGCGCGGCGCTGGCAGGCCGAGCAGCTGCAGGTGCACAGCGGGGCGCTGGAGGTCC
Source organism: Pseudorhodoferax sp. (assembly GCA_035544335.1). GTDB lineage: Bacteria > Pseudomonadota > Gammaproteobacteria > Burkholderiales > Burkholderiaceae_C > Pseudorhodoferax. The sequence goes on along the minus strand of DATKFT010000388.1, from coordinate 2,175 downwards.
AGCGCGAGCGCGCACGCCTGTCGCGCCTGGCCTATGACAACGGCGCCTCCGCCTTCCTGGACGTGCTGGACGCCGAACGCACGCTGATCTCGGCCCACCAGCAGCTGGCGCAGACGCGCCGCGCGCTGCTGGCCAGCCAGGTCGCGCTGTACCGCGCGCTGGGCGGCGGCAGCCAGCAGCTGCCCGACGCCCCTCTTTCCCGTTCCGACCTCGCCACACCGCGCTGAACCCATGCAGACCACCTTGAAAAAGACCCTGATCACCGCCGGCATCGTGGCCGCCCTGGCCGCCGCGGGCTGGACCTTCTGGAAAGACCGGCAGAGCGCGGCGCAGAACGAGGGCTTGCTGTCCAGCAACGGCCGCATCGAAGCCACCGAGGTCGATGTGGCCACCAAGCTCGCGGGCCGGGTCGACGACATCCTCGTCGACGAAGGCGCCTTCGTGAAGGCCGGCCAGGTGCTGGCCACCATGCAGGTGCTGACCCTGAGCGCCCAGCTGCGCGAGGCCCAGGCCCAGCGCGCCCAGGCCGTCACGGCCGTGGCCAGCGCCCAGGCCCAGGTGGCGATGCGCCAGAGCGACAAGGCCGCGCTGCTGGCCCAGGTGCGCCAGGCCGAGGCCGAGCGCGACGCGGCCCGGCGCCGGCTGGCCCGCTCGGAGACCCTGACCCGCGAAGGCGCGGCCTCGGCCCAGACCCTGGACGACGACCGCGCGCGCAGCCTCAGCGCCGAGGCCGCGATCGCCGCCGTGCAGGCCCAGGCCGCCTCGGCCGACGCGGCGATTGCCGCTGCGCGCGCCCAGGTCACGAGCGCGCAGTCCCAGGTGCAGGCCATGGACGCGACGCTGCAGCGCATCCAGGTGGAGATCGACGACAGCCAGCTCAAGGCCCCGCGCGACGGCCGCGTGCAGTTCCGCGTGGCCCAGCCCGGCGAGGTGCTGGCCGGTGGCGGCCGGGTGCTGAACCTGATCGACCTGTCCGACGTCTACATGAGCTTCTTCCTGCCCACCGAGGCGGCCGGCCGCGTGGCGCTGGGCAGCGAGGTGCGCATCGTGCTGGATGCCGCGCCGCAGCTCGTGATCCCGGCCAGGGTGTCCTACATCGCAAGCAACGCGCAGTTCACGCCCAAGACCGTGGAGACCGCCAGCGAGCGACAGAAGCTGATGTTCCGCGTGCGCGCGCGGATCGACCGCGCGCTGCTGCAGGAGCACCTGCAGCAGGTCAAGACCGGCCTGCCCGGCGAGGCCTGGTTGCGGCTGGACCCGGCGCGTGAATGGCCCGCCCACCTGTCCAGGCTGGTGCGCTGATGGCGCAGACCACCGATGCCGTGGTGCGGCTGCAGGACGTGCGCCAGCACTACGGCCAGACCCAGGCGCTGGCCGGCATCACGCTGGACATCCCGGCCGGCCGCATGGTGGGCCTGCTCGGCCCCGACGGCGTGGGCAAGTCCAGCCTGCTGGCACTGATCGCCGGCGCGCGCATGGTGCAGGCCGGCCGCATCGAGGTGCTGGGCGGCGACATCGCCGACAAGCGCCACCGCGAGGCCGCCTGCCCGCGCATCGCCTACATGCCCCAGGGCCTGGGCAAGAACCTCTACCCCACGCTGTCGGTGGAGGAGAACCTGCAGTTCTTCGCGCGGCTGTTCGGCCACGACGCGGCCGAGCGCCGCCAGCGCATCGACACGCTGACGCAGGCCACCGGCCTGCACAAATTCCTGGCGCGCCCGGCCGGCAAGCTCTCGGGCGGCATGAAGCAAAAGCTCGGCCTGTGCTGCGCGCTGATCCACGACCCCGACCTCTTGATCCTGGACGAGCCCACCACGGGCGTGGACCCGCTCGCGCGCGCGCAGTTCTGGGACCTGATCGCGCGCATCCGGCGCCAGCGCGCTGGCATGAGCGTGCTCGTGGCCACGGCCTACATGGACGAGGCCCAGCGCTTCGACTGGCTCGTGGCCATGGACGACGGCCAGGTGCTGGCCACGGGCACGCCGGCCGAGCTGCTCGCGCGCACCGGTACCGAGGCGCTGGAGGAGGCCTTCGTCGCGCTGCTGCCCGAGGAGAAGAAGAAGGGCCATGCCGCGGTGCAGATCCCGCCGCTGCAGGCGGCCGAGGACGACATCGCCATCGAGGCGCGCGACCTCACGATGCGCTTCGGCGACTTCACGGCCGTGGACCATGTGA
>DATKFT010000387.1:0-7986 GCA_035544335.1 Pseudorhodoferax sp. | reverse complement strand
AGCCAGTTGGGGCCGGCCTCGACCGCCGCGCCCATGGCCTGGGCGGCTTCGACGAAGCGGATGTCGCCCTGGATGGAGGCGGCACCCACGCCCTCGATGCGCAGCGGCCGGTCGGCACCGGCGGCGATGGCGCCCAGCGCCACGAAGTAGCTGGCCGAGGAGGCGTCTGCCTCGACATGGATCTCGCCGGGCGAGCGGTAGCGGCTGCCGGCGGGGATCGTGAAGCGCTGCCAGCCCTCGCGCGCGACCGCGATGCCGAAGCGCGCGAGCAGGTTCAGCGTGATCTCCACATAGGGCTTGGAGATCAGCTCGCCCACGACTTCGATGACGATGTCCCGGCCCGCGGCCGGGCTGCCTTCAGGTGCGGCATCTCCGCGGCTCACCAGGGGCAGCGCCAGCAGCAGCGCGGTCAGGAACTGGCTGGAGACGTCGCCGCGCACGCGGATCGGCGCGTCCAGCTGCAGCGCGCCCGGCATGCCGATCTGCAGGGGCGGGTAGCCCGGGTTGCCGGCGTAGCCGATGGCGCAGCCCAGCTGCACGAGTGCGTCGACGAGGTCGCCGATGGGGCGCTCGTACATGCGCGGCACGCCGGTCAGCCGGAACTCGCCGCCCAGCAGCGCGAGCACGGCCGTGAGCGGTCGGATCGCGGTGCCGGCGTTGCCCATGAAGAGCTCGGCTTCGGCGTTGCCGAGCTTGCCGTCCAGGCCGGTGATGGTGACGCTGTTGCCTTCGCGCGTGATCGTGCAGCCCAGCTGGGCCAGCGCGGCGAGCATCACGCGCGTGTCGTCGGAGTCCAGCAGGTCGCGCACGACGGTCTGGCCGGCCGACAGCGCGGCCAGCAGCAGCACGCGGTTGGAGATGCTCTTGGAGCCTGGCAGCGCCACCGTTCCGGCGGCTCCCTGCAAGGGGGGGAGATCCAGAAAGGCGGTGTCGAACATTCTCAGGTCCCGGTTTTGAATGAATCCATCTGCCAGCGCGCACGGATGCCGCTGGCCTGCGTGATCAGCTGTTGCAGCGCGGCGCCGTCGCCGGCTTCGATCTGCTGCTCGAACTGCGCGAGCGCCTGCTGGTGCTCGCGCAGCTGGGCCAAGAGCTGCTGCTGGTTGGCCAGAAAGATGTCGCGCCACATGCGGGGGTCTGCCGCCGCGATGCGTGTGAAGTCGCGAAAGCCCGGGCCGCCCAGGGCCAGCATGGATTGCCCGTCCGGCTGCTGGGCGATGCCGTTGACGAAGGCGAATGCCAGCAGGTGGGGCAGGTGGCTGACGGCAGCGAAGGTGGCATCGTGCGCGGCCGGTGTCATCTCGACCAGGCGCGATCCCAGCGCGGTCCAGACCGCGCGCGCCTGCTGCGTCTGGCGCGCGCCGGTGCTGGCCAGCGGCGTGAGGATCAGGTGGCGGCCCTGGTACAGCGCCGCATCGGCATGCTCCACGCCCGCGTGCTCCTTGCCGGCGATGGGATGGGCGGGCACGAAGCAGGGCAGGGCCTCGCCGAGGCTGCGCTCGGCGGCTGCGACCACGTCGCTCTTCGTGGAACCCACGTCCATCAGCAGCGCCTGGGGGGGCAGCACGGGACGGATGGCCGCGAACGTGGCTTCGGTGGCTGCGACGGGCACGGCGACCAACACCAAGTCCGCCCCGGCCGCCGCCTGCGCCGAGGACGTGGCCTCTTCGTCGATCACACCGAGTTCCAGTGCGCGTTGCGTGGTGGTGGGCGAGGGGCTGAAGCCGCTGACCTGCCGCACGAGGCCGGCGCGCTTGAGCGCAAGCGCGAACGATCCACCCATCAGGCCGCAGCCGATGAGGCCCAGGCGTTCAAACATGGCGCACGACCGCCATCAGGCGCTGACCGGGTAGGTGCCCAGCAGCTTGTAGAAGGCGCAGATCTCGCGCAGTTCCTCAAGGGCTTTGGCCACATGCGGTTGCGAAGGGTGGCCGTCCAGGTCGATGTAGAAGAAGTACTCCCACTGGCCCGTGCGTGCCGGGCGCGATTCGAAGCGCGTCATGGACACGCCATGGGTCTTGAGCGGCACCAGCAGGTCGTGCAGCGCGCCGGGCTTGTTGGGTACGGACACCACGAGGCTGGTGCAGTCCTTGCCGGAAGCCGGTGGTGCGTCCAGCGTCTCGGGCAGGCAGATGATGGCGAAGCGCGTGCGGTTGTGCGCATTGTCCTGGACCGAGCGTGCGGCCAGATGCAGGCCGAACTGCGCGGCCGCCCGTTCGCTGGCGAGCCCGGCCCAGGCCGGGTTGCTGGCCGCCAGCCGCGCGCCCTCGGCATTGCTGGAGACGGCACGCCGCTCGGCGTGCGGCAGGTGCGCCGTCAGCCAGTTCTGGCATTGGGCCAGCGCCTGCGGATGGGCCAGCACGGCCTCGATGCCCTGCAGGTCGTCGCTCTGGCGCAGCAGGTGGAAGCGCACGTCCAGGCTCACCGAGCCCACCATGTGCGTGGGCGTGTGCAGCAGCAGGTCAAGCGAGCGCGTGACACCGCCCTCGGCCGAGCTTTCGATGCCGACCACGCCGAAATGCGTGGCGCCCGATGCCGTGGCGTGGAAGACCTCGTCGAAGTTGGCGCAGTGCACGAACTCGACGGCGCTGCCGAAGTACTGCAGCGCGGCCTGCTCGCAGAAGGTACCGGCCGGGCCAAGCACGGCCACGCGCTGCGGTGCCTCGAGCGCCAGGCAGGCCGACATGATCTCGCCCCAGATCGCGGCCACGTGCTCGTCGCGCAGCGGGCCGGTGTTGCGGCCCTGGATCTTGGCGATGACCTGGGCCACGCGGTCAGGGCGGTAGAAGGGCGAGCCTTCGCGGCGCTTGACGTCGCCGACCTGTTCGGCCACATGGGCGCGCTTGTTGAGCAAGGCCAGCAGTTCCTGGTCAAGAGCGTCGATCTGCACGCGCAGTGCTGCGAGATCGGGGGTGGAAACGGTGCTGGGCTCAGCGCTCATGGCGGGATTTGTCTCTTTCAGGCTTGGGATTGCGCAAATTCTCGCATGTAGGCCACGAGCGCCTGGACACCCGTCAGCGGCATGGCGTTGTAGAGGCTCGCGCGCATGCCGCCCACCGACTTGTGGCCTTTGAGCTGCAGCAGGCCGCGCGCCTTGGCGCCGGTCAGGAAGGCCTCGTTGCGGCTCTCGTCGCGCAGGAAGAACGGCACGTTCATGCGCGAGCGGCAGGCTGGATCGACCTTGTTGAGGTAGAAGTCGGAACCGTCGATGTAGCCGTACAGCAGTTCGGCCTTGGCGCGGTTGCGCTGTTCCATGGCGGCGATGCCGACCAGCTCGCCCTCGCGCTGGCGCTTGAGCCACTGGAAGGTCAGGCCGGCGATGTAGATGCCATAGGTCGGCGGCGTGTTGAACATCGAGTCGTGCTCGGCCACGGTTTGGTAGTCGAACGCGCTGGGGCAGGCCTGGAGTGCATGGCCCAGCAGGTCCTCGCGCACGATGACCAGCGTGAGCCCGGCCGGCCCCAGGTTCTTCTGCGCGCCTGCGAAGGCCAGGCCCACGCGCGACCAGTCGATGGGGCGGCTCGCCACATGCGAGGAGCAGTCGATCACGAGCGGCGCGTCCGAGCCCAGGGCCTTCAGGTCCGGCAGGGTCTGGAACTCCACGCCGTGGATGGTTTCGTTGCTGCAAATGTGCAGGTAGCGCGCGTCCGCGCTGAGCTGCCAGGTCGCCGGCTCGGGCAATGTGGTGTGCTGGGTGTCGGCATTGCTGGCGGCCAGGTGCGGTGCGCAGTAGCGCGCGGCCTCCTTGATGGACTTCTGGCTCCAGCTGCCCGTGACGACGAAGTCCACCGTGCCGCCGCGCGACAGGTTGAGCGGCACGATGGCGTTCTCGCCCAGGCCGCCGCCCTGCATGAACAGGATCTTGTAGTGGCTGGGGATGGCCAGCAGCTCGCGCAGGTCGGCCTCGGCGCGCTCGTAGATCGCGATGAATTCCTTGCCGCGGTGGCTCATCTCCATGACGCCCATGCCGCTGCCATGCCAGTCCAGCATCTCGGAGGCGGCCTCGCGCAGCACCTCTTCGGGGATGGCGGCCGGGCCGGCGGAAAAATTGTAGGGGCGCTGCTGCATGGGGACTTTCGTGCGCGGTGGAAGAAAAAGGCCCCGGCCGCTTGCGCAGGCCGGGGCCGGGCAGGGAAGGGTCAGTTGGCGGGCTTGTCGTCGCTGCCGCCTTCGCCATCGCTGTCGGGCAGTGCAGCGTTCGCGTCGTTCTCGACGATGCGTTGCAGGCCGCTGAGCTTGGAGCCTTCGTCCAGGCCGATCAGCGTCACGCCCTGTGTGGCGCGGCCGAGCTCGCGGATTTCGCTGACGCGCGTGCGCACCAGCACGCCCTTGTCGGTGATCAGCATGATCTCGTCGTCCACGTGCACCAGCGTGGCCGCCACGACCTTGCCGTTGCGCTCGCTCTGCTGGATCGCGATCATGCCCTTGGTGCCACGGCCGTGGCGCGTGTACTCGGTGATGCTGGTGCGCTTGCCGTAGCCGTTCTCGGTGGCGGTCAGCACGCTTTGCTCTTCGTCTTCTGCCACCAGCATGGCGATCACGCTCTGGCCGGGTTCCAGCGTCATGCCGCGCACGCCGCGCGCCGCGCGGCCCAGCGGGCGCACGTCGTCCTCATCGAAGCGCACGGCCTTGCCGCCGTCGCTGAACAGCATCACGTCGTGCTTGCCGTCCGTGAGGGCCGCGCCGATCAGGTAGTCGCCCTCGTCGAGGTTGACGGCGATGATGCCGCCCTTGCGCGGATTGTTGAACTCGTCGAGCGCGGTCTTCTTGACCGTGCCCATGGAGGTGGCCATGAACACGTAGTGCGTGGAGGGGAAGCTGCGGTTCTCGCCCGTGAGCGGCAGCACCACGTTGATCTTCTCGCCTTCGGCCAGCGGGAACATGTTGACGATGGGCCGGCCGCGCGAGCCGCGCGAGCCCTGGGGGGCTTCCCACACCTTGAGCCAGTACAGGCGGCCGCGGTTGGAGAAGCACAGGATGTAGTCGTGCGTGTTGGCGATGAAGAGCTGGTCGATCCAGTCGTCTTCCTTGGTCGCCGTGGCCTGCTTGCCGCGGCCGCCGCGCTTTTGCGCGCGGTACTCCGACAGCGGCTGGCTCTTGATGTAGCCCGAGTGCGACAGCGTCACGACCATGTCGGTCGGCGTGATCAGGTCCTCGGTGCTGAGGTCGTAGGAGCTGTGCTCGACATGGCTGCGGCGTGCGCCGATTTTGGTCTGGCCAAACTCCTGCTTGATGACGGTCAGCTCTTCGCTGATGATGGTCGAGACGCGCTCGGGCTTGGCCAGGATGTCGAGGAGATCCTCGATTTCTGCCATGACGTCCTTGTACTCGGCCGTGATCTTGTCCTGCTCCAGGCCGGTCAGGCGCTGCAGGCGCATCTGCAGGATTTCCTGGGCCTGGGTGTCCGAGAGACGGTACAGACCGTCGCCGCCCATGCCATAGGCGCGTTCCAGGCCTTCGGGCCGGTAGTCGTCCGCATTGACCACACCGCCATCGGCGCGCGTGCGGGTGAGCATCTCGCGCACGAGCTGGCTGTCCCAGCTGCGGGCCATGAGCTCGGCCTTGGCGACCGGTGGCGTCGGCGATTCGCGGATGATGCGGATGAATTCGTCGATGTTGGCCAGTGCAACGGCCAAGCCTTCCAGCACATGGCCGCGCTCGCGCGCCTTGCGCAGGTTGAAGATGGTGCGCCGTGTGACGACTTCACGGCGGTGGTCCAGGAAGACCTCGATCAGGTCCTTGAGGTTGCACAGCTTGGGCTGGCCGTTGACCAGCGCCACCATGTTCATGCCGAAGGTGTCCTGCAGCTGTGTCTGCTTGTACAGGTTGTTCAGCACCACCTCGGGCACTTCGCCGCGCTTGAGTTCGATCACCAGGCGCATGCCCGACTTGTCGGACTCGTCCTGGATGTGGCTGATGCCCTCGATCTTCTTCTCGTGCACGAGCTCGGCCATGCGCTCTTGCAGGGTCTTCTTGTTGACCTGGTAGGGCAGCTCGTCGACGATGATGGCCTGGCGCTGGCCGCGGTCGATGTCCTCGAAATGGCACTTCGCCCGCATCACGACCTTGCCGCGGCCCGTGCGGTAGCCTTCCTTGACGCCGCTGATGCCGTAGATGATGCCGGCCGTGGGGAAGTCCGGCGCGGGCACGATCTCCATCAGCGTGTCGATGCTGGCGTCCGGGTGGCGCAACAGATGCAGGCAGGCATCCACCACCTCGTTGAGGTTGTGCGGCGGAATGTTGGTGGCCATGCCCACCGCGATGCCGCCCGAGCCGGTGACGAGCAGGTTGGGCAGCCGCGTCGGCATCACCAGCGGCTCTTTTTCGCTGCCATCGTAGTTGGGGCCGAAGTCGACGGTTTCCTTGTCCAGGTCGGCCAGCAGCTCGTGCGCGACCTTGGCCAGGCGGATTTCCGTGTAACGCATGGCGGCGGCGTTGTCGCCGTCCACCGAGCCGAAGTTGCCCTGGCCATCCACGAGCATGTGGCGCATGGAGAAATCCTGCGCCATGCGGACGATGGTGTCGTAGACCGACTGGTCGCCGTGCGGGTGGTACTTGCCGATGACGTCGCCGACGATACGGGCCGACTTCTTGTAAGGCCGGTTCCAATCGTTGTTGAGTTCGTGCATCGCGTAGAGCACGCGGCGGTGCACGGGCTTGAGCCCGTCCCGTGCATCGGGCAGGGCGCGGCCCACGATGACGCTCATCGCGTAATCGAGATAGCTCCGCCGCATCTCCTCTTCGAGGCTGATGGGCAGGGTTTCTTTGGCGAATTGGGTCATGGTGCGAACAACAAGGAGACCTGTGCATTTTAGGCGCCACTGCCTGTGGTGTTGCCGCAACAAACATCCGGGTTTTGGGTTTTGTCCTACGGTTGGCTCGCCAGTCGCCAGGGGGGCGTGTGGCACAATCAATACGTACGTGCTCAGTGGTGGTCACTGAAGGCGTTCCGGTTTCGCAGCGCTGCTGCGCCTTTTTCCCCCAGAGGAGAACCATGAAGAAATTGAATAAAGTGGCGATGTTGTTTGCCTCCGCAGCGCTCGCTACCGCCGCAGGTGCACAAACGGTCGACAACTGGCGCACCGCCGATGCCAAGCTGGTGTGGAAGACCGCTGACCAAACCCTGTGCTGGCGTGATACCAACTGGACGCCTGCTACCGCTGCTGAAGGTTGCGACGGCGCCATCGTTGCCAAGGCTGCTGCGCCCGCTCCGGTCGCTGCTCCCGCCGCTCCGGCTGCCACCCCGGCACCCGCTCCGGCACCGGCTCCGGTCGTCGCACCCCAGCCGCCCGCAGCCACGAAGGTGACCTACGCTGCCGATGCGTTCTTCGATTTTGACAAGTCCGTTCTGAAGCCCGAAGGCCGCGCCAAGCTGGACGACCTGGTCGGCAAGATCAAGGGCATCAACCTGGAAGTCATCATCGCCGTCGGCCACACCGACTCCGTTGGTACCGATGCTTACAACCAGCGTCTGTCGGTGCGTCGCTCCGAAGCCGTGAAGGCCTATCTGGTCTCCAAGGGCATCGAACGCAACCGCGTCTACACCGAAGGCAAGGGCAAGAAGCAGCCTGTGGCGGACAACAAGACCGCCGAAGGCCGCGCCAAGAACCGCCGCGTGGAAATCGAAGTGGTGGGTACCCGCGCCAACTGATTCTCGTCAGAGAACGCCCGCAGGCCGGTCCTGCGGGATTCAAAGCCCGCGTGTTGTCCCGCGGGCTTTTTTCTTTGTGCTGTAGGACGCCATGAACGCTGCCCTGAACGCCGATCCGGCTGAACTCGCGAAATTTTCCGAGCTGGCACACCGCTGGTGGGACCCCGAGAGCGAGTTCCGCCCGCTGCACCAGATCAACCCCCTGCGCCTGAATTGGATCCTGGAATCCACCGCCCTGCAGGGGCAGGAGGTCGTCGACGTGGGCTGCGGCGGTGGCATCCTGGCCGACAGCATGGCGGTGAAGTTCTTGGCCGGCAGGTCCGGGGCCGACTTCA
>DATKFT010000386.1:0-8460 GCA_035544335.1 Pseudorhodoferax sp. | reverse complement strand
GGACGATGTGGAGCGCGTGATCGCCCACCCGCGCGCCATGATCGGCTCGGACGGCCTGCCGCACGACCGCCATCCGCACCCCCGCCTGTGGGGCGCCTTCCCGCGCGTGCTGGCGCGCTACTGGCGCGGCCGCGGCCTGTTCACGCTGGAGCAGGCCATCCACAAGATGACTGGCCTGTCGGCGCGCCAGTTCCGGCTGGCCGACCGTGGCCTGCTGCGCGCCGGCGCCTGTGCCGACGTCGTGGTGTTCGACCCGCAGCGCATCACCGACGTGGCCAGCTTCGCGCAGCCCGAGCGCCTGAGCGAGGGCGTGGAGGCGGTGTTCGTGAACGGCGCGCTGGCCTACCGCGAAGGCCAGGCCCGGGTGCTCGCGCGCGCGGGCCGGATGCTCTCGCGCCAGAACAGCCCGCCGGCCGCGCAGTAGACGGACCGCCCGTGGGGGAAATCGGCAGGGTCGCTAGACTCTTCTGCCATCCCGGCTTGTTGGAGCATCCCGATGACACCCTGGCCACGATCCCTGCTTGCCGTGTCCGCCTGCCTGCTCGCGCTGGGCGGCACGGCCTGTGCACAGCCCGCTGCCGCGCCGCCCGCCAGCACCTACACGCCCAGCGTGGGCCAGTCCGGCAAGGACGTGGTCTGGGTGCCGACCTCGCAGACGCTGGTCGACCGCATGCTGGACATGGCCGGCCTGACGCCGCAGGACCGGCTCGTGGACCTGGGCTCGGGCGACGGCCGCCTCGTCATCACGGCGGCCAAGCGCGGCGCCACGGCCCGCGGCATCGAATACAACCCCGACATGGTCGCGCTGTCGCGGCGCGCGGCCACCGCCGAGGGCGTGGCCGCGCGGGCCACGTTCGAGCACGCCGACATCTTCCAGTCGAACTTCCGCAACGCCACGGTGGTCACGCTGTTCCTGCTGCCCGACCTCAACATGCGGCTGCGCCCCACGCTGTTGGCCATGGAGCCCGGCACGCGCGTGCTGTCCAACTCCTTCACGATGGAGGACTGGGAGCCCGACGAGTCGTTCCAGGTCCAGGAAGGCTGCGCAGGCTACTGCACGGCGCTCATGTGGACGGTACCGGCCCAGGTGGCCGGCACCTGGAAGATGGGCCAGAAGGAACTCGTGCTGCGCCAGCAGTTCCAGGTGCTGCAGGGCGAGCTGCGCGGTCCCGAGGGCAGCACGCCGATCTTCGACGCACGCCTGCACGGCACGCAGATCGGCTTCAACGTGGGCGCTGCACGCTACACGGGCGAGGTCGACGGCCGGACCATGCGCGGCAGCGTCGACGGCCAGGCCTTCAGCGCCAGCCGCGTGGCCACGCGCTGAAGCGGGTCGCCACCGCCCACAGCTGCCCACAGCCGCCCGCGTCGGCGCCAGACCCGCGCCTCGTCAGCGCGTGCGCAGGCAGTCGGCGTGGAGCGGATTCTTGAGCGCCCTGCGCGCGTAGTAGTCGAAGGCGACCGCGTTGCGCTTGGGCCGCAGGATCCAGTCGTGCGCCTCCTGGCCCAGCTGCGGATCGATGGGCTGCACCTGGCCGGCCGCGCTGGCCAGCAGCTGCATGCGCGCGGCGCGCTCGAACGCGATGGCGAGCACGCAGGCCTCCTCGACGCTGGAGCCGGCCACCAGCAGGCCGTGGTGCGACAGCAGCAGCGCCCGCTTGCTGCCCAGCGCGGCCGAGATGAACTCGCCCTCCTCGTTGCCGACCGGGATGCCGGGCCATTTGCCGACGAAGGCCACGTCGTTGTAGAGCACGCAGTTGTCCATGTGCGAGATGACGAGCGGCTGCTCCAGCATGCCCAGGGCCGCCGTGTGCACGGCATGGGTGTGGATGATGCAGTTCACATCGGGCCGCGCGCGGTAGACCCAGGAGTGGAAACGGTTGGCCGGGTTGGCCATGCCGTCGCCTTCGAGCACGTTCAGGTCCTCGTCCACGCGCAGCAGGTTGTCCTCGGCGATCTCGTCGAAGCCCAGGCCCAGGCGCTGCGTGTGGAACTCGCCGGGCTGGCCCGTGCGCGCCGTGATCTGGCCAGCCAGGCCGGAATCATGGCCGTTGTCGAACAGGATGCGGCAGGTCAGCGCGAGCTTCTGGCGCAGCGTGTAGCCGCTGTCGGCCAGGTGCGCGTCCATCTGCTGGAAGGACTGCGCAACGAGCGCGTCCTTGTCGAGCGTGAAGGTGTCGGTCGTGGATGCCATGGGGTCTCCTTCTTGCGGGATCAGGCTTCGAGGGTGGAAAGGTTGCGCTCTGGCTCGCCCGGGAACAGCGCGGCATAGCCGGGCTGGTCTTCGATGCGCAGCAGCCAGGCCGCGGTGGCGGGGTACGGCGCCAGGTCGATGCCGCCCATGGGCGCCATGCGCGTGTAGGGATACAGCGCGACATCGGCAATGCTGGGATGGTCCATTGTGGCCACCCAGCCGGCGCCCTGGCGCTGCAGTTGCGCCTCCAGCAGCGCGAGCGCCGCGCGCGCCTCGTGGGCATGGGCCTGCATCTCGGCCGCCTGCGGGTCGCGGTTGCGGTGCAGGGCCAGGTGCAGGCGCAGCTTGGCCAGCGGCTTCATGTGCCGCTCCTGCTCGAACGCGAGCCAGGTCAGCACGCGGGCCTGGTCCGCCAGGGCCTGCGGCCACCAGGCGCTGGCGTGCGCGAGGTAGTACAGGATGGCCACGGACTCGGCCAGATGGCTGCCGTCGTCGAGTTCGAGCACGGGCACCTGGGCCAGCGGCGCGATGGCGAGGAAGGCCGGCTGCGCGAGCTCGCCTCGGTCGATCGACAGCGTCTGCCGTGCCAGCGGCAGGCCCAGCAGGCCGGCCATGAGGCGCACCTTCCAGGCGTTGCCCGAGCGCTGTGTGTCGTAGAGTTTCATGGCGCCGTCAATCGAGCTTGGTGCCGGCCGCCTGGATGACCCGGCTCCATTTGGCGGTCTCGCGCTGCGCATGGGCCAGGTAGGCCGGCACGCCGGTCTGCATCGGTTCGATGCCCATCTCCGCGAGGCGCGCCACCAGGGCCGGGCGCTGCATCGCGCGGGCCAGCGCCGCGTTCAGCACCTCGACCTGCGCGGCCGGCGTGCCGGGCGGCGCCACGAGCGCATTCCACGAACCGATCTGGAACTCGGGCAGTTTCTGCTCGGCACTGGTCGCCAACTGCGGCGCGGCAGGGCTGCGCTTGTCGTCGGCAATGGCCAGCAGCTTGAGGCGGCCTGCCTTGGCATGGGGCGCGATGACCGGCAGCGCATCGATCACGATCTGCACCTGCCCGCTCAGCGCCGCGTTCACGGCCTCGGCACCGCTCTTGAACGGCACATGCACGATCTGCGTGCCGCTCGCCAGCTTGAACAGTTCGATGCCCAGGTGCGGCGAACTGCCATTGCCGGCCGAGCCGAAGTTCAGTGCGCCAGGATGCGCCTTGGCATGGGCGACAAGGCCTGGCAGGTCGTTCACGCCGGGCACACCGTTGACCGCCAGCACGTAGGGCGAATTGCTGACCAGCGACACGGGCACCAGGGCCGCGGGGTCGTAGGCCAGCTTGCTGTAGAGCATCTTGTTGACGACCTGCGTGCCCACCGTGCCCAGCAGCAGCGTGTAGCCGTCGGGCTGGGCCTGTGCGAGCGCCTGCGCCGCGATGGCGCCGCCGGCACCGGCGCGGTTGTCGATGACCACCTGCTGGCCCAGCTCCTCGCCCAGGTGCTGGCCGACCAGCCGGCCCGCCACGTCGGTGATGCCGCCGGCACCGAACGGGATGATGAGCCGGATCGGCTTGGCAGGATAGGACTGGGCCGACGCCGCGGTCACCGCCGCGAACGTGGCGGCCAGGCCGCAGGAGACCACGAGAACCATTGCCCGAAGGCACGCACGCACCGACATACCATACTCCTTGGTTAGCAGATCGCTGCCAGGTCCGCCTTGATCCGGATCTGGAAACAAAGAACATTCTAGGAAACAAGTTTCCTATACGCAACATGTCAATCAAGTTGAAGATCCTGCGCGTGCAAGCCGGCATGACGCTGGAGGAGCTGGCCCAGGCCAGCGACCTGACGCGCAGCTATGTCTCGCGGCTGGAGCGCGGGCTGTCCACGCCGTCCATCGGCGCGGCGCTGAAGCTGGCCAGGGCCTTGCGCGTGCCCGTGGAGGAGGTGTTCGCCGAGCCCTCGGACAGCGACCCCGTGGTGATCCGCCGCGCCGATGCGGCGCCGCAAGCCGCTGCGCACGCGCCGCGCATGGTGTCCAGCGCATTGCCGGACCACAAGATGGTGGCCTTCGTGCTGAACCCGACCGACGAGCCCGTGCGCAACCACCCCATGAGCCACCACCGGGGCGAAGAAATCCTCTACGTGCTCAAGGGCCAGGTGGTGCTGCAGCTGGCGCAGCGCAGCGAGACGCTGCGCGCCGGCGATTCGGCGCACTTCAACTCCAGCATCCCGCACAAGATCACCTCGGTCGGCAAGCAGCAGGCCTCGGTGCTGCTGGTGATCGCGCAGGAGGACTGAGTCCCCCTGCGCTGGCCGAACTCAATCGAGCTTGAGCCCCAGGTCCACGGCCAGCTTGATCCAGACCGGCACCTCGGTGTCCCAGTCGCGCCGTGTGCCGGCCAGGTCCTTGGGCTTGTTCGGAATGCCGAAGTTCTCGCGCAGCCTGGCCCCGCGCTCGGTCTCCACGCAGGCTGTGGCCACCTTGTTCAGCGCGAGCAGCACGGCCTCGGGCGTGCCGGCGGGGGCCATGAGCGCCAGCCCGCCTTCCAGGCCGACCAGCGGCGTGTCGACGCCCTGCTCCACGAGCGTGGGCACCTGCGGCAGCTTGGGCGAGCGGTACTTGCCCGTCACGCCGATGGGCCGCACGCCGCGCTGCTGCACGGTGTTGAAGGCCTGGTAGCTGCCGATGCCGATCTGCGCCGAGTTGCCGGCCACGTCCACCCACATCGGCGACTCGCCCTTGTACTGCACGGTCTGGATCTTGGTGCCGGCATGGCGGTTGAGCTGGTCGGCCACCATGTGCGGGTACGAGCCCGGCGCATAGCTCGCCATGTTGACCTCGCGCTCGCGCGCGTAGGCGATGAATTCGCGCATGTTCTTGGCCGGCACATTGGGCGCCACGGCCACGGCCAGCGGGCCCGAGGGGAACACCGCGATCGGCGTGAGGTCGGTGTCCAGGTTGTAGGGCAGCTTGCTGTAGAGCACGCGGTTCTGCCAGACCGTGCCCGAGGTGGAGACCAAGAGCGTGTAGCCGTCCGGCGCCGCCTTGGCCACCTGGCTGATGCCGATGATGGCGCCGCCACCGGGCCGGTTGTCCACCACCGAAGGCTGGCCCAGGGTCTGGCTGAAGTGGTCGGCGAACAGCCGCGCGTAGGCGTCCGTGAGCCCCCCGGGCGGGAACGGCACGACCACGCGCAGCGGCTTGTCGGGCCAGCGCGCGGTCTGGGCGTGCAGGCCGGGCACCAGGCTGCCGGCCGCGAGGGCGAGGCCCTGCAGGGTCCGGCGGCGCGATGGGTCGGGGGTCAGATGCATGCTTGTCTTCCTCCTGGTGGGTTGGACGGCCGCCCGCGGACACGGGCGGCCGCGACACATCATCGCGAAGCCGCCGCGCTGCGTAACCCGCGCATTCCCCTACTACCAGCGGTAGCTGGCCGTCACGATGGCCTTGCGCGGCTCGCCGAAGAAGCACGCGAAGGTGCAGCTCGCCACGTAGTTGCGGTCGGCCAGGTTGCTCACGTTCAGCGCGAGCTTCCAGGGGCCCGTGGTGTAGCTCAGCATGGCGTCGAACAGCGTGAACGCGGGCACGGCCACGGCCGTGCCCTGGGCCATGCCGCGCGTCTCGTCCACATGGCGCAGGCCGGCGCCCAGCCGCACACCCGGCAGGCCCAGCGCATCCAGGCCGTAGTCGCCCCACAGCGAGAGCTGGTTGTAGGGCACGGAGTTGGTCCGCATGCCGGCCAGCTCGGGCTGCAGCGGGCTGGCCTGCAGCGTGCGCGCATCGGTGTAGGCGTAGGCGGCGATCAGATTGCCATGGCGGCCCACGCGCGTGCGCGCCTCGAACTCGAAGCCACGCGAGCGCACGCGGCCCATCTGCACGAGGAAGCTGGAGTCCTGCGGGTCGGTCACGGTGCCGTTCTCGCGCGTGAGCTGGTACACCGTGGCCGACAGCAGCGTCTGCGCGCCGGCGGGCTGGTAGCGCAGGCCGGCCTCGAGCTGCCGGCCCGTGGTGGGCGCGAAGCGCCGGCCCTGGCGGTCGCGGCCAGCCGTGGGCTCGAAGGACTCGCTCCAGCTCAGGAACGGCGCCAGCCCGTTGTCGGCCAGGTAGACCAGGCCGGCGCGGCCCGTGAGGGCGTGGCTCTTCTCGCCGTCCGCGATCGGTGCGCCGCTGAAGTACTCGCTCTCGTCGTAGCGCACCTGGTCGTAGCGCGCACCGAGCAGCACCACCCAGCGGTCCGCGAGCTTCATCTGGTCCTGCGCGTACAGGCCCAGGCGCTTGAACGCATGCCGCCATGCCACGCTGTTGGGCGTGGGCGCGCCGAGCGGGCTGCCGTAGACCGGCGCGTAGAGGTCCAGGTTGGCGACCGAGCGGCTGTAGCGCTCCGAGCTGTGGCGCGGCGCCGAGTAGTCCAGCCCCACGAGCGCGGTGTGCTGCACCGCGCCGTGGCGGACCCGGTACTGCAGCGAGGTGTCGCTGACCACGGCCGAGGAGCGGTCCCAGCGCTCGCTGGCGCCGCGCGCGGCCGTGCTGCGCTGGTCGGCGCTGAGGCCCCAGCCCCAGGTGTAGTTGTAGGCGTTCTCGGCGTGCTGGTAGCGCAGTGTGTTGCGCAGCGTGAAGCGCTCGTCGAAGGCGTGCTCGAACAGGTAGCCGATGCCGTAGCGCTCGAGTTCGAAACGGTCGAAGCCGGGCTCGCCCGTGAAGCGGCTGCGCGAGAGGCGGCCGTTGGGATTGGTCAGCACCGTGCCCTGCGCGGGCAGGCCGTCGACGTAGACCGTGCGGTCCTTGTGGTACTCGGCCAGCAGGGTCAGCGCGGTGGCGGCACTGGGCTGCCACTTGAGCGCGGGCGCGATGTAGCTGCGGTCGTCGGGCACGTGGTCGACGAAGGTGTCGCTGGCGCGCTGCAGGAACGTGAAGCGGTAGGACCAGTCCCCGTCCGTGCCCAGCGCGCCCGCGAAGTCGCCCGAGACCTGCCGGCGCCCGAAGCTGCCCGCCTCCAGGTTGATCTCGTGCAGCGGCGTGGTGGTCGGCCGCTTGGTCACCGTGTTGATGACGCCGCCCGGCGCGGCCGAGCCGTACAGCACCGAGGCCGCCCCCTTGAGCAGCTCGATGCGCTCCAGCCCATACACCTCCTGCTGCCCGTTGAAGCTGTTGACCGCGTACTTGGTGCCGTCGCGGTACATGCTGCCCTGGTCGGTGGAGGACTGGAAGCCGCGGATCCAGAGCACGTCGCCCGTGCGGTGCAGGCCTTCCTGGCGGCTCACGCCGGCCACGTAGTTCAGCGCGTCCTGCAGGTTCAGCGCCTTCAGCGTCTCGATCTCCTGGGCGCCCACGATGCTGATGGACTGCGGGATCTCGACGAGCGGCGTGTCGGTCTTGCTGCCCGAGGTGCTGCGCGTGGCCGCGTAGCCGCGCAGCGGGCCCGTGGCGCTTTCGGGCTCCAGGTTGGCGCGCACGGTCACGGGGGCCAGCGTGGCGCCCGTGGCCGGCTGGCGCTGCACGGCGATGGCCGCGCCGCTGGGCACGGCCACGAGGCCGCTGCCGGCCAGCACGCGCTCCAGCGCCTGGGCCAGGCTCAGCGTGCCCGTGACGGCCGGCGCGGCCCGGCCCTCGGTGGCGGTGGCATCGGCCGAGATCGCCACGCCCCACAGCCGGGCCAGCGCGTTGAGGCTCTGGCCCAGGGGCTGGGCGGGCAGCGCCACGCTGCGCTGCGCCGACAGCGCGGCGCCGGCCTGCGCCCGGGCCGGCGGCGCCAGCAGGGAGGCGCTGGCCAAGGCGCAGGCCAGGGCCGTGGCGCCGAGGTGGAAACGGGCCGCCTGCGCCCGGGCGGGGCGGTGGCGGAAGAAGGCTGGGCGGTTCATGTCGGTGCGTCCTTGTTGTCAGAGTTCCACCGTGAAGACGGATGGACGCGCAAACACCGGACAATTATTTTTCGGCCGGCCGGCCGGCCCGGGCTCAGCGCCGGGCCACGATGCGGTAGCCGCCCTCGGCCAGCCGCTCCAGGCGCACGGGCAGCACGCGCGGCAGGCTGTCGCGCAGCGCGGAGGGCTCGCGCAGCGGGAAGCTGCCGGTCAGGCGCAGCGCCTGCAGCGCGGGATCGTCGGCCAGCACCAGCGGCTGGGCCAGGTGGTCGTTCCAGCGCGCCACGACCTCGGGCAGCGGCGTGCGGTCGAACACCAGCCAGCCCTGGCGCCAGGCCCCCACGTCGCCGGGCGCCACGCGGCCCGGCGCGCCGGCGCCCTGGGCATCGACGCGCAGGCGCTGGCCGGCCTGCAGCTCGGCGT
>DATKFT010000385.1:0-11691 GCA_035544335.1 Pseudorhodoferax sp. | reverse complement strand
CGTGGCGCAGCGACACGGGCAGCTGCTCCAGCCAGGGCTGCAGCGCCGCCGGGGGGGCACCCGTGCGGGCCAGCACGCCGGCCAGCTGGGCGGTGGCCTGGCGCAGGCGGTGCAGCTCCAGCGCGCCGCACAGGAAGAACGCGCCGATCAGCGCAGTGACGGCCAGCGCGACCGGATGGCCGCTGCCGGCATAGCCGGCGCCGACCCAGGCGATGCAGGCCAGGCCCGCGAGCAGGGCGGCGTGGTGGATGAATCGGTTCATGGGGCTTGCTTGCATCTTGGTTGTCCGTTGCGTTGGCGCCTCAGCTGCAGGGCAGGGAACCGGCAGGCAAGCCACTGTTCCGAAGGCCGCGGGGCAGGCATGCCAGCAGACGCCGCGGGACGGGCTCTGCCCGGCCGCTGGCGTGCCTTGCAGGCCGCGGCAGTGCCAGAGGCACCGCCTCCTCGGACCGTCCAAGCCTGCGCAGGCAGGCTTGGAGCCGCGGCCCTCGGCCCCCGTGAGAGGGTTGGCGGAGCGCGTCGCGCGCAGGCTGGGGGTGTGTCATTCAGTTGTTGCGAAGGGTCTTGAGCAGCCCCTCGATCGGTTGCCATCGAAGATCCAGTTCGGCCATCAGAACGCCTTGCAGGTCCTGCTGGAACAGGCCCATCCAGTCGTCCACGTCCGGCGCGTCGCGCAGCAGCTTGAAGCGCTTTTCCAGCAGCTTGGGAATGCCCGACAGCAGCCGGTGCTCCTGCGCGCCGATGACCTGCTCCATCACCGTGTCGACGGCCGCGAGCCGCGCCAGCGCAGGCGAACGAGCCATCAGCGCCATGCGCAGCCGCCCGCGCAGCGGCTCGATGCCCGTGGCCATGCTGGCCTGGCGCGCGAGCACGCAGCGCCGCAACGGCGCGAAGCCCGGCGTCGCGTCCCTGGGCTCGCCTGGCAGCGGCGGCGGCGGGTTGCGCACGTCCTCGGTCGCCGTGGCGACTTCCTCTGCGATGGCGCGGGCCAGCGCGCTGCGCAGCCGCGCGGCGGCGCCCGCGATGGTCTGCAGCGCGGCGGCGGCCTTGTCCGCATCGCCAGCGGGCGGCCGGGCTGCCGGCGATTCCTTCAATGCGGTGAACAAGGGCGTGGCATCGGTCCACCGGAGCCATTGCCCCAGGCGGTCCGCAAAGCCCTGCGGGGAATCGCGCACGTCCAACTCGGCCAGACGGGCCAGCAGCCGCACCAGTGCCGAGTCGGGCGAGCCTGTGCGCCGTGACGCTTGCACCATGCCGACGGATCGAAAAACCGCGCAGTCTACATCCCCCGCCACGCACGAAATGTCACAGCTTGTGCCGGGCACCCCCACGCCAGCGAGGGGCGCCGTCCGACGCGCGGCACGCGGGGGCCGGCCCTAGAGTGGTCCGACCCCTGGCCGGCTCCCTGGCCCAACCCCTTCCCGGAGGACTCCGCATGACCCCTTGGACCGTTCCGTTCGCCGTCTGCCTGGCCGCCGCGCTGGCCGCCTGCGGCAAGGAAGCGCCGGCGCCGACCGGCCCTGTCCCTGCAGCCCAGGCGCCCGCCAGCGCCGCCCCGGGCGCGCGCGCCGACACGCCGCATCCGAGCGCGCCGACCGGTGCCGGAGCCGCGGTCGAGCCCAGCACGCCCGCGCCCGGGCCCGGTGCGGGCGAGGGCGCCGCGGCCAGCTCCGACCTCACGGGCGGCCAACGCAAGCCCTGAGCCCCGCCCCCTGGCCGTTCGGCGCTGTCGGGTGCCGGCCTGTCCGGGCTTGGCGCGCGCCGCGCAGGCCCGTCGGCTCAGGGCGCTTGCGTGGACGCGCGGCGCGCACGGCAGCCCGCGAACAGGTCCAGGCCCGCGCGGTAGGTCGAGGCCTGGGTGGCGGTCAGGCCGAGCATGGAGTGGTAGAGGTTGTCGTGGGACAGCTGGTCCTTGCGCGAGGCCAGGCACGGCGCGTCGATGCCCAGCCTGAGCTTCGTCGCTGGCGGCAGCCAGGCCATGAAGGGCACCTCCTTCTGGACCGCGGGCGCGAAGTCGTAGGGCATGCCATGCAGGAACAGGCCGTCCTCGCCCAGGGACTCGCCATGGTCTGCGACGAACACCATGGCGGTGTCGAGCCGCCCGGCCTGAGCCTGCAGCGCGCCGAGCGTCTGGTCCAGCACATGGTCGGAGTACACGACGGCGTTGTCGTAGGCGTTAACGACCTCCTGCGGCGCGCAGCGGTCCAGCGCGTTGTGGCGGCAGGCGGGGCCGAAGCGTTCGAAGGCGGGCGGATAGCGCAGGTGGTAGGCCGGCCCGTGCTGGCCCTTCATGTGCATCACGACCACCGTGTCGCGCTGCACCTGCTGCAGCCGCGTGCGCAGGGCCTCGACGAGCAGCTCGTCCTGGCAGCCCGCCGGGCCGCATGCGCCGGGCGCCGCCGTGCGCGCAATGTCGACGACCTGCACGCGGTCGCACACGCCCTTGCAGCCGGAGTTGTTGCTGAGCCACCAGACGTCCAGGCCGGCGCGCTGCAGCACGTCCAGCAGGCTTTCGCGCCGCCACGCCATGCCGTCCTCGTAGCCCCGGCGCCCGACGTCGAGGAACATGCAGGGCAGCGACACGGCGGTGGCGGTGCCGCAGGACTGCGCCCGGCCGAAGTTCACGAGGTCCCCGCGCGCCGACAGCAGCGGTGTGGTCGGCCGCGCATAGCCGTTCAGGCCGAGGTTGGCGGCGCGCATGGTCTCGCCGACGACCAGCACCACCACGAGGGGCTGCGGGCTCGGCTGTGCGCCCGGCGTGCGCGTGGCCCCGTCCGACACGCGCTCGATGGCGGGCCGGGACCGCAGACGCGTCTTCGCGTAGCTGTGCGCCGCCGCCAGGTAGTTCGTCGGCACGATCTGCAGGCGCAGTTCGCGGTGGTTGCGGAACAGCGAGATGTAGGCTGCCGAGTGCCAGGCCAGGACCACGGCCAGCACCAGCACCAGGCCGCTCACGGCGAGGGCCTTGTCGGCCAGCTGGCCGGCCAGGCTTCTCGGTGCGCGTGGCCAGGCCGCCGCGACGACCGCGGGAGCGATGCCCAAGGCCAGGATCCAGGCCAGCATGCCGGCGCTGAGCAGCTCGCGCACCTCGGCCGGATCGGTCTGCATGACATTGGCCAGCATGCTGCGGTCGAACACGATGCCGTAGCGGTGCATGAAGAAGGCCACGGCGGCCGACAGCACGAGCAGCGTGCACAGCATCGGCTTGGCGGCCCGGCCCCAGGTCAGCAGCTCCAGCGCGGTCCAGACCCAGGCCAGCGCGAACACGGGCAGGCTCAGCAGGTAGCCGGCGCGTGCGCCGTCCCAGCCGCCGGCAGCGCGCCACAGCGCGCTCCAGAATGGCTGGTTCAACACGGCCAGCAGCCACAGGGCCACGAGCAGGTTGAGCACCGGCCCTCGGAGTGCGGGAAGCCGGTGGCCCGGCCGCAGATGGGCTAGACGCACAGGCCCGCCTGCGCGGTGCGACCGGGCCCCGCATGGCGCGGATGGTGTTTCGACGAAGCCGGGCGTGGATGGGCTGCAGACGCTGCAACGGCGGGCAAGGCGGCGCGGGCCGCTCGCCCAGATCGGATGGACATGGCGTTGTTCCAGTGGCCCTTTGCGGGCCCAGGAAATTCTGCGAAGCCAGTCCACCAGCCAGCCGACGGCGAGATGACAAGTTGTTCATCTCGCCACGCCATGGGCCCGTGCCCGGCGCAGGCGCGGGCAGGCGCGCCTCAGGCCACCAGAAGCTGTGCCGGCGGCCGAACGCCGCGCCGGTCGGGTTGCCGGAGCAGCCGGTCGGCGTGGGCGCGCCGCAGCAGATCGCGAAGTGGGCCGCGCCGTCGCTGCTCACGCGCGCGACGGTGCCGTAGACCGCGGTGCGCTTGCACATGTTGTGCACATGGCCGAAGGCCCGCCTGGTGGCGTCCCTGCCGTTGTAGCCGGCCATGCCCTTGCTCGAAAGCCAGGCCGCGCGTTCACGGACAGTGCGGTGGCGTTTTCGTCAGGACCGCAGGTCGGCCAGCCACAGGCCGGTGCGGGTGCGGCCGTCGCGGGACTCGGCCAGCGTGCCGCCCTGGTGCATGTGGGCGATGGCGGCCACGATCGTGAGGCCCAGGCCGTGGTGCGCGCGCCGGGAGCCTGTCGGTGCGCGCCAGGCGGTCCAGCCCCTGGCGAGGCAGAGCGCCCCGCAGACCAGCCCCAGACCCACCATGGACTGCACGGCCAGCCACAGCGACTGCCGCGCCCCGGCTCTTCATGCGCGCGACTCGAGCACATAGCCCATGCCGCGCACCGTGTGCAGCAGGGGGCCGTCGAACGGCAGGTCGAGCTTGCCGCGCAGCCGGCGCACGGCCACCTCCACCACATGGGTCTCGCTGTCGAAGTCCATGCCCCAGACCTGGGCAGCGATCTCGGTGCGCGAGAGCACGGCCCCCTGGCGGCGCAGCAGCAGCGTCAGCAGGTTGAACTCCTTGTTGGTGAGCTCCAGCCGCTGGCCGGCCCGCGTCACGCGGCGGCGGACCAGGTCCACCTCGAGGTCGGCGAGCTTGAGCACCGTGGTCTCGCCCGAGGACGGCTGCGTGCGCCGCAGCAGGCCCTGGATGCGGGCCACGAGCTCGGAGAACGCGAAGGGCTTGACGAGGTAGTCGTCCGCGCCGGCGCGCAGGCCCTTGACCCGGTCTTCCACCTCGCTGCGCGCGGTCAGCATCAGCACGGGCGTCTGCTGGCTCTGGCGCAGCGCGGCCAGCACGGCCAGCCCGTCGAGGCCGGGCAGCATGCCGTCGAGCACGATCAGGCCGTAGCGGTGCAGGGAGGCGGCTTCCAGTCCGGTGACCCCGTTGTGCGCGATGTCGACGCAGTAGCCTTCTTCGCGCAGCCCCTTCTGCAGGTACTGCGCCAGCTTGATCTCGTCTTCGACGATGAGAATCTGCATGGCGAAATTGTGCGGGCAGGTCCGCGCTGGTCAGGGTGGAGTTTTTGTCATTTCGGCGGGGCCGGCCGAGATGACAAAAACGTCATCGCCGCGACGGCTGTTGTGCGGGATCGGATTCCTACACTGCGCAGCACCGGACTGCCCCCAAGGGGCGGCCGCCCCTTCGACCCACCGTCCCACACCTTGGCCCCTCGCTCCCGTTTCCTGCTGCGCTGGATCCTGCTCGCCCTGCTCGTGCTGCTGCCCATGCGCATGGCCTGGAGCGCGGCGGCTGGCTACTGCGCGCACGAACCCGCGGCCGGAGCGGCCCACTTCGGGCACCACGCGCATGGCCATGGCGACAAGGCCGGTGGCGACGACACGCAGGGCGCCGGCCTGAGCGATCCCGACTGCAGCGCCTGCCATGCCTGGGTCGGCCACATGCCTGCGCTGCCCGCCGCCGCGACGCCGGTCCCGCCCGGAGGCTTCGTGGGCCAGGGGCCAGCCGTCGCCCACCCATCCCTTCTTCTTCCAGACATCGAACGCCCGAAATGGCGCGGCCTCGCGTAGGCCGGCGTCCGCCGTCGTGTCAGTGCCGCATGCCCGCCTGGCGGGCCTGCGGGCACGCGCCGGATGCCCTTGGTTCCGTTCGTTTGTCTGGAGAATTCGATGTGCAGGAAGATTGCGCCGTTTGCGTTCGCGCTGATGGCATGGGCAGGTGCTGCGGCACCTGCGCAAGCGGCGGCTGAGCCCGCCGTCCCCGCGGCCCGAGAGGTCGCACCCAAGGCCGCACCGGATGCCGCCACGGCGTCACGGCCCATCACGCTCGATGCTGCGCTGCAGGCGGCATTGGAGTTCAATCCCGCGCTGTCCGCCGCGCGGCGCGAGATCGAGGCCGCCGAAGGCGCCTTGACACAGGCCGGCGTCTACCAGAACCCGACGCTCAGCGTCGACGTCGAGGACCTGCGTGCGCGCAACCGCAGCCTCACGACGAAGCTGAGCCAGCCGATCGAGCTGGGTGGCAAGCGCGCGGCGCGTGTGTCCGCGGCCGAACGGGCCGTGGACGTTGCCCGCGCGCAGCGCGAAGCGCGCGAGATCCAGCTCCGGGCCGAGGTCACGCAGGTCTTCCTCGCGGCGCTGCTGTCGCAGGAGCGCGTGCGCCTGGCCGAGGCGTCGCTGGACATCGCGCGTTCGGGCAGCCTGGCGGCCTCCAGGCGCGTGCAGGCCGGCAAGGTCTCGCCGCTGGAAGAGACCCGCTCCAAGGTGGCGCAGGCCAATGTGCGGCTGGAGCTCGTGCAGGCCCAGGGCGAACTGCGCGCGCAGATGCAGGAGTTGCGCGCGCTGACGACCGCGGCCGTGCCCTTCGATGCGCTGGACGGGGACGCGCTGGGCCTGCCCAGCCTGCCACCCATCGCGGTGCTGCAGGCGCGCGCCGAGGAGGCGCCCGTGCTGCGCCAGGCCCGGCTCGAGACCCGCCGCCTGGCGGCGCTGGCAGACCTGGAGCTGGCCAAGCGCACGCCGGACGTGACGGTGAGCGCGGGCTTCCAACGCGCCAGGCAGGACGGGCAGGGCAGCACGATCGCCGTGGTCGGCGTGTCCATCCCGATCCCGGTCTTTGACACCAACCGCGGCAACATCGTCGAGGCCCTGCGCCGGCGCGACAGGTCGGAAGACGAGGCGCGTGCGCTGGAGCTGCGCCTGCGCGCGGACCTGTCGATCGCACGGCAGCGGCTCGCGATGGCGTCCGAGGAGGTCGGCGCCGTGCAGGCCGAGATCCTGCCCGGCGCCCAGACAGCGTTCGACGCGGCCTCGCGCGGCTTCGAACTGGGCAAGTTCCAGTACCTCGATGTGCTCGACGCGCAGCGGACGCTGCTGCAGGCGCGTGCCCAGTACCTGCGCTCGCTGGGCGATGCGCACCGCGCCGTGGCCGAGGTCGCACGCGTGCTCGGCACTTCCACCACGCAACCCTGACCTTTGCCATGACCCAGACCACCACAACGGCCACCGGCAAGACCGGTCGCCACCAGACCATCGCCATCGCGGCCGTGCTGCTGCTCGGGGCCGCGGGCGCGTTCCTCATCCTGCGCGGCGGCCCCGGCCATGGCGCCGACGATGGCCATGGCCATGCGGCGCAGAGCGGCCAGGCGCAGGGCGCGGTGCAGGGCGCGGCGCCCTCCGTTCCGGGCGGCCCGGGCGGCGACGCACAGACCGGCCAGGCCGCCGGCGCGCAGCAGGCAGCCGTTCATGGGGCGGCCGAGAAGGTCGCGATGACCGACGCGCAGATCCAGTCGGCCGGCATCCGGATCGCGCTGAGCGCGGCGGCCGTGGTCCGGACGAGCCTGCAGCTGCCCGGCGAGATCCGCTTCAACGAGGACCGCACGGCCCACATCGTGCCGCGCGTCGCCGGCGTGGTCGAGCGCGTGAGCGCCGACCTGGGCCAGCAGGTCCTGCGCGGGCAGGTGCTGGCGCAGCTGTCCAGCGCCGGCGTGTCCGAGATCCGCGCGGAGCTGCAGGGCGCCCAGCGGCGCCGTGAACTCGCGCAGACCACCTACGAGCGCGAGCGCAGCCTGTTCGAGCAGAAGATCTCGCCCGAGCAGGACGTGCTGCTGGCCCGCCAGGCCTTGCGCGAGGCGGAGATCGCGGTGGCCAATGCGACGCAGAAGCTGCAGACCCTGGGCGCCTCGGCCGGTGCCGACGCGTTGGGCCGCGTGGAGCTGCGCGCCCCGTTCGACGGCATGGTCGTGGAAAAGCACATCGCGATCGGCGAGGCCGTGCGTGAGGACACCAGCGTGTTCACGCTGTCGGACCTGTCCACGGTGTGGGCGGAGATGAGCGTGGGCGCAGGCGACCTGCCCAGGGTGCGCGTCGGCGAGCGTGTGCGCGTGCGGGCAGGCGCCTCCGACGCCACGGCCGAGGGCACGGTCTCGTTCGTGGGCGCGCTGATCGGCGCGCAGACGCGCACGGCGCCGGCGCGCGTGGTGCTGAGCAACCCGCAGGGCGCATGGCGGCCCGGCCTGTTCGTGACCGTGGAGGTGCTGACCAACGACCAGAGCACGCCATCGCCCGTGACGGTGTCGTCCGAGGCCATCCAGACGGTGGAAGACAAGCCCTCGGTGTTCGTCAAGGTCGACGGTGGCTTCCAGGCCCAGCCGGTGCGGGTGGGCCGGTCCGACGGGCAGCGCGTCGAGGTCCTGGAGGGCCTGCAGGCCGGGCAGGCCTACGCGGCCGACGGCAGCTTCGTGCTCAAGTCCGAGCAGGGCAAGAGCGCGGCCACGCACACGCACTGAGGGCGGCAGTCCATGTTCGAACGCATCATCCGCTTCGCCATCGCGCAACGCTGGCTGGTCATGCTGGCCGTGCTGGGCCTGGCGGGCCTGGGGATCTACAACTTCCAGCGCCTGTCCATCGACGCGGTGCCCGACATCACCAACGTCCAGGTGCAGATCAACACAGCGGCGCCCGGCTATTCGCCGCTGGAGACCGGGCAGCGCGTGACCTACCCGATCGAGACCGTGATGGCCGGCCTGCCCGGCCTGCAGCAGACCCGGTCGCTGTCGCGCTACGGCCTGTCCCAGGTCACGGTGGTCTTCCAGGACGGCACCGACGTCTACTTCGCGCGCCAGCTCGTCAACGAGCGGCTGCAGGGCGCTGTCGCGGCGCTGCCCGACGGCATCCACCCGAGCACCGGGCCGATCTCGACCGGCCTGGGCGAGATCTTCCTGTGGACGGTGGAGGCCGAAGAGAGCGCCCGCAAGCAGGACGGCACGCCCTACACCGCAACCGACCTGCGCGTGTTCCAGGACTGGATCATCAAGCCCCAGCTGCGCAACGTCCCGGGCGTCACCGAGATCAACACCATCGGCGGCTTCGAGCGGCAGTTCCAGATCGCGCCCATCCCGGAGCGGCTGCTGGCCTACGGGCTGACGCTGGCCGACGTGGTGCAGGCGGTCGAGCGCAACAACGCCAACGTGGGTGCCGGCTACATCGAACGGCGCGGCGAGCAATACCTGATCCGCGCACCGGGCCAGGCCCGCGGCCTGGAGGACCTGCGCAACATCGTGCTGGCCAACAACGGCGGCACACCCGTGCGCGTGCGCGACGTCGCGGAGGTGGAGATCGGCAAGGATCTGCGCACCGGCGCGGCGACCGACAACGGGCGCGAGGTCGTGCTGGGCACGGTGTTCATGCTGATCGGCGAGAACAGCCGCACGGTGTCTCAGGCCGTGGCGAAGAAGATGGAGGAGGTGAACCGCAACCTGCCCCAGGGCGTGCGTGCGGTCACCGTCTACGACCGCACGACGCTCGTGGACAAGGCCATCGCGACGGTCCAGAAGAACCTGCTGGAGGGCGCGGTCCTCGTGATCGTGGTGCTGTTCCTGTTCCTCGGCAACATCCGCGCGGCGCTGCTGACGGCGCTCGTGATCCCGCTGTCGATGTTGTTCACCTTCACCGGCATGGTGAACCAGAAGGTGAGCGCCAACCTGATGAGCCTGGGGGCGCTGGACTTCGGCATCATCGTGGACGGCGCAGTCGTGATCGTGGAGAACTGCGTGCGGCGCCTGGCGCATGCGCAGCACAAACACGGCCGTCCGCTCACGCGCGCCGAACGCTTCCACGAGGTGTTCGCGGCGTCGCAGGAAGCGCGCCGCCCGCTGCTGTACGGCCAGCTCATCATCATGGTCGTGTACCTGCCCATCTTTGCGCTGTCCGGCGTGGAGGGCAAGATGTTCCATCCCATGGCGCTGACCGTGGTGATGGCGCTGCTGGGTGCCATGCTCCTGTCGATCACCTTCATTCCCGCCGCCGTCGCGCTGTTCATCGGCGAGAAGGTGGACGAGAAGGAGAACCGCCTGATGGGCTGGGCTCGCCGGGCCTACCAGCCGCTGCTGGAACGCGCACTGGCCGCGCGCGGCGTGGTGGTGGCCATCGCTGCCGTGGCCGTGGTCCTGTCCGGCCTGCTGGCCACCCGGCTGGGTGCCGAGTTCATTCCCAGCCTCAATGAAGGCGACTTCGCCGTCCAGGCCCTGCGCATTCCGGGCACCAGCCTCACGCAGTCGGTGCAGATGCAGCAGCAGATCGAGCGCACGCTCAAGGCCGAGTTCCCGGAGATCGAGCGGGTCTTCGCGCGCACGGGGACGGCCGAGATTGCGTCCGATGCCATGCCGCCGAACATCTCCGACGCGTACGTGATGCTCAAGCCCGAGAGTGCGTGGCCGGCGCCCAGGCGCACGCACGCCGAACTCGTCGAGGCCGTGCAAAAGCGGGTGGCCGAGCTGCCAGGCAACAACTACGAGTTCTCGCAGCCCATCCAGCTGCGTTTCAACGAGCTGATCTCCGGCGTGCGGGCCGACGTGGCCGTCAAGATCTTCGGCGACGACATGGACGTGCTCAACAAGACGGCCGCGCAGGTGGCCCAGGTGCTGCAGTCCGTCCGTGGTGCGACCGAGGTCAACGTGGAGCAGACCACGGGCCTGCCCATGCTGACGGTCCACATCGACCGCGAAAAAGCGGCGCGCTACGGCATCAACGTGGGCGACATCCAGTCCACCATCGCCACCGCGGTCGGCGGCCGGAACGCCGGCACGCTGTTCGAGGGCGACAGGCGTTTCGACATCGTCGTGCGCCTGCCCGAGCGCCTGCGCAGCGACATCGACGCGATCCGCCGCCTGCCCGTGCCGCTGCCCGCACCGTCCCAGGCGGCGGGCGGTGCACGGGCCGCGTTCATCCCGCTGTCCGAACTCGCGACGCTGGAGATGGCACCCGGCCCCAACCAGGTCAGCCGGGAGGACGGCAAGCGCCGCATCGTCGTGAGCACCAACGTGCGCGGCCGGGACATGGCCTCGTATGTGCAGGAGGCCAGCGCGGCGCTGCAGCAGCGCGTCAAGCTGCCGCCGGGTTACTGGACCACCTGGGGCGGCCAGTTCGAGAACCTCCAGTCGGCGACCCGGCGGCTGCAGATCGTGGTGCCCGTGGCCCTGCTGCTGGTGTTCACGCTGCTGTTCGCGATGTTCGGGAACATGCGCGATGGCCTGATCGTGTTCACGGGGATCCCGTTCGCGCTCACGGGCGGCATCCTGGCGCTGTGGCTGCGTGGCATCCCCTTGTCGATCACCGCCGCGGTGGGCTTCATCGCGCTGTCGGGGGTGGCCGTGCTGAACGGCCTCGTGATGATTTCGTTCATCCGCAACCTGCGCGAAGGCGGCATGTCGCTCGACGAGGCCATCTTCCAGGGCGCGCTCACCCGCCTGCGGCCCGTGCTGATGACGGCCCTGGTGGCCTCGCTGGGCTTCGTGCCGATGGCCATTGCCACAGGCACGGGTGCGGAAGTGCAGCGCCCGCTGGCGACGGTGGTGATCGGCGGCATCCTGTCCTCCACCGCGCTGACGCTGCTGGTGCTGCCCGTGCTGTACCGCCTGGCCTATCGGCGCGAGGAGGACGACGCGGTGCCGGTGCCGTCCACACCGTCGGCGGTGCATTCCGGCGCGTGAGAGCTGGCCAGGGGCCAGCACCCGGCGCGGCCGCGCGCAGCACCGCCCGCCGCGTCAACCCGCCGCGCCGCGCCGGCCCGGCTGGCGCCGGGGCGTGGACACGCCATGGTGCTCGATGATGCGCGCCAGCTTGTCGAAGGCCGGGCGGATCTGCCGCAGTTCCACGTCGGCATAGCCCAGCAGCAGGCCTTGCGCCATGCGCTCGGGCCGCAGGTAGTGCCGTGACAGCGGCCGCGCGACGACACCCTGCGCGGCGGCGCGCTCGCAGATCGTGCAGTCGTCGAGCCGGCGGTCGTCGCGCGGTGGCAG
>DATKFT010000384.1:0-1918 GCA_035544335.1 Pseudorhodoferax sp. | reverse complement strand
CAGGTAGTTGTTCAGTTCCATGGCGTTCTCCCTCGGCCGAAGCAGCCTGCTCCCATCATGCGCCTGCCTGGCCGCGCGCGCGCTCCGGCCGATTGACACCATTGACAGCGCGGTCTGCCGCGCGCGCGTGGCGGCCAGCGGTGCAGGCCGGATGTTCGCTACCGCACAGACGCGCCCGCACGCAGGCCCCACCGTGGCGTCAACCGTTCCGCCAGGCCCGCAGGCCCCATGGCCCTGTCGTCGCCCCGAAGCTGAGCGCGACGCGGGGTCCATGCGCCCCGCACAGGGCTGTGGGCGAGACATACCGCCGGTGCGCCCATGCGCACGGGCCCACAGCCCCAAGGATTCGCATGTCACTCCTATCCGCTCTCTCTCCACCCCAGGCCGATGCGGTCCGCAGCGATACCGCCCACATGGCCGTGCACATGCGCCAGTGCCAGGCCGCGCGCGGCCACTGGTTCCGCCTGCACAACGGGCTGCAGCGCGCATCGGACGCCACGTCGGGGCGCCTGGTCACGGCAGCTTGTCTCGCAACCCTGCTGGTCGGCGTGCTGCTCGCCTTCAGCTGACTGCAAGCCCTTTGAACCATCGGTCGATCGACTGCCTACCGGGACTCAGCCGCTACGCACGTGACATCCTGGGCCGCCCGCACACACGGGCGGCTGCCCATCTGCGCGCGGAACTGTTCGGCGTGCAGCGCTTTGCCGAACACGGCCACAGCCTGGCCCACGCGCAGACGGTGTACCCGCCGGACCAGGCGCCGCACGGCATCACCTTCTTCCCGCGCGTGGCACAGAACCTGGCCGCGCTGCGCACTGCCTTCGACTACATCGCGCTGACCTCGCTGAGCGGCCACTCGATCTCGCCGGCGGCCGAGTGGCTGCTCGACAACTTCCACCTCGTCGAGGCCCAGCTGCAGCAGATCCGCGAAGGCGTGCCGCGGCGCTACTACGCGCAGCTGCCCAAGCTGTCCGCGCCGCCACTGGCCGGCCTGCCCCGCGTCTATGGCATCGCCTGGGCCTACGTGGCGCACACCGACAGCGTGCTGGACCAGGCGCTGTTCACCGCGTTCCTGGAGGCCTACCAGGACGTGGCCGAACTCGGCACGGGCGAACTGTGGGCGCTGCCCACCACCTTGCGCGTGGTGCTGCTGGAGAACCTGCGCCGCGTCGCGCAAGGCATCGCCGAGAGCAAGGTCGCACGCGAAGTGGCGCACGCGGCCTGGGATGCGTCTGCGCAGCTCTCGGTGCCACAGCTCGACGGCCTGCTCGCCACCATGGACAGCCGGGGCCTGCGCGCGGACTACCTCACGCAGCTGTGGCAGCGGCTGCCGGTCGAGCGTGGCGACGACCCGCCACCGCTGCGCGCGTGGACCGAGCACCATTGCGGCGACGGCCCCGCGCTGCTGGCCGGCGTGCAGGAGGTGCAGGCATCCACGAACCTGACCGTGGGCAACATCGTCACCACGCTGCGGCTGATCGGCCAGGTCGTCTGGGCCGACCTCATCGACCCGGTCAGCCGCCCGCTGCGCGTGCTGCAGCAGCTGCCCAGCTTCGCCGACGAAAGCGAACGCACGCGCCAGCAGATCACGGGCGCGCTCGAGCAGGTCGCGCGTGGCTGCGGCCAGCCCGAACGCGTGGTGGCGCAGGCGGTGCTGCAGCGCGCGCTGGCGGCCAGCGCGGCGGGGCCGTCCGACGAAGACGGTCGGGCCGCCGTCGCCACGGCCGGCTACCACCTGTTCGGGGACGGCCGCGCTGCGCTCGTGCAGCAGCTGGCCCCTGCGCAGGCCGGCCGCACGCGGCGCCGGCCGTGGCCCGCGCTGCCCCGCGGTGCCAAGCTCGCGCTGTACCTGCTCGCGGCGCTGGCCGGCACGGCCCTGCTGCTGGCGGGTGGCCTGCACCGGCTGCACCGCGAGGCC
>DATKFT010000383.1:0-9009 GCA_035544335.1 Pseudorhodoferax sp. | reverse complement strand
GGCATGACCGACATGTTCGTGCTGCTGCAGCTGCCCAATGCGGGCGACGAGCTGCAGGCCATCAAGAAGGGTGTCATGGAGATCGCCGACCTCGTGGTCATCAACAAGGCCGACATCGACCCCGACGCCGCCACGCGCGCGCAGGCGCAGATCACCTCGTCGCTGCGCCTCTTGGGCCAGCACGGCAACGCGGCCCATGCCGCGCACGACGAGACGCTGTGGCATCCGCAGGCCATGCGCCTGTCGGCGCTGACCGGCGTGGGCGTGGACGCGTTCTGGGAGCGCGTGGCGCAGTTCCGCAGCCTGCAGACCGCCAACGGCCGGCTGCAGTCGCGGCGCCAGAAGCAGGCGCTGGCCTGGATGTGGGAGCGCATCGAGACCGGGCTCAAACAGGCTTTCCGCAGCCATCCCCAGGTGCGCGAGCAGCTGCCCGCCATGGTGGCTGCCGTGACCGAGGGCCGCGTGGCCGCATCGACCGCCGCACGCGCGCTGCTCGCTGCGCAGGGCGCGGACACCGCAACAACGTGAAGACACAACCGCGAGAGGACTGACATGCAGGACATCCTGGAACAACTGGAAAAGAAGCGCGCCCAGGCGCGCCTGGGCGGCGGGGACAAGCGCATCGCGGCGCAGCACAAGAAGGGCAAGCTGACCGCGCGCGAGCGGCTGGAGCTGCTGCTGGACGAAGGCACCTTCGAGGAATGGGACATGTTCGTCGAGCACCGCTCGGTGGACTTCGGCATGGCCGAGCAGAAGATCCCGGGCGACGGTGTGGTCACGGGCTACGGCATGATCAACGGCCGGTTGGTGTTCGTGTTCAGCCAGGACTTCACGGTGTTCGGCGGCGCGCTGTCCGAGGCCCATGCCGAGAAGATCTGCAAGGTCATGGACCAGGCCATGAAGGTCGGCGCGCCCGTGATCGGCCTCAACGACTCGGGCGGCGCGCGCATCCAGGAAGGCGTGGCCTCGCTGGGCGGCTATGCTGACGTGTTCCAGCGCAACGTGATGGCCTCGGGCGTGGTGCCGCAGATCAGCATGATCATGGGCCCCTGCGCGGGCGGCGCCGTGTACTCGCCGGCCATGACCGACTTCATCTTCATGGTCAAGGACAGCTCGTACATGTTCGTGACCGGCCCCGAGGTCGTGAAGACCGTCACGCACGAGGAGGTCACGGCCGAGGAACTGGGCGGCGGCATCACGCACACCACGCGCTCGGGCGTCGCGGACCTGGCCTTCGAGAACGACGTCGAGGCGCTCATGATGCTGCGCCGACTGTACAACTACCTGCCGCTCAACAACCGCGAGAAGCCGCCCGTGCGGCCCAGCAACGACCCGGCCGACCGCCAGGACCTGAGCCTCGATACGCTGGTGCCCGAGAACCCGAACAAGCCCTACGACATGAAGGAGCTGATCGCCAAGACCGTGGACGACGGCGACTTCTTCGAGATCCAGCCCGAGTACGCCAAGAACATCGTGGTGGGCTTTGCGCGCATGGAAGGCCAGACGGTGGGCATCGTGGCCAACCAGCCGCTGGTGCTGGCCGGCTGCCTGGACATCAAGAGCTCGATCAAGGCCGCGCGCTTCGTGCGCTTCTGCGATGCCTTCAACATCCCCGTCATCACCTTCGTCGACGTGCCGGGCTTCATGCCGGGCACGAGCCAGGAGTACGGCGGCATCATCAAGCACGGCGCCAAGCTGCTGTACGCCTATGCCGAGTGCACGGTGCCCAAGATCACGGTCATCACGCGCAAGGCCTACGGCGGCGCCTACGACGTGATGAGCTCCAAGCATTTGCGCGGCGACGTGAACTTCGCCTGGCCGCACGCCGAGATCGCTGTCATGGGCGCCAAGGGCGCGGTGGAGATCATCTTCCGCGAGGACAAGAGCGACCCGGCCAAGCTGGCCGCGCGCGAGGCCGAGTACAAGGCCCGCTTCGCTAACCCCTTCGTGGCCGGCGCACGCGGCTTCATCGACGACGTGATCCTGCCGCGCGAGACCAGGAAGCGCATCTGCCGCAGTCTCGTGATGCTGCGCGACAAGAAGCTCGAGAACCCGTGGCGCAAGCACGGGAACATCCCGCTCTGAGTGCGCCGGGCTGCCATGCGTTTCGCGTCCAGGATCGACCTGTGGTTCGTGCTGGTGCTTGCCGGCACGGCCTTGTCGGCGCTGTGGGCGCTCGGCCGCGCATGGGAGCGGGCGGGCACGGTCGAGCTGGTCGTGTCGTTCTTCGCGGTGGCGGTGGCCGTCGGCCTGCCGCTCTGGTTGCTGGTCGGCACGCACTACGAACTCGCCGACGGCCACCTGCTCGTGCGCTGCGGCCCGTTCCGCACGCGCATCGCGCTGGACCAGATCCGCTCGGTGAAGCCCTCGCGCAGCCTGGCCTCGTCGCCCGCGCTGTCGCTGGACCGGCTCGCCATCGCCTACGGACGCTTTGGCAGCGTGCTCATTTCCCCCAAGGACAAGGCAGGCTTCCTCGCCGCGCTGCAGCAGCAGGCGCCCGGCGTGCAGGTCCTGCATCCCTAAATTTCAAGGAACAGCCATGTTCAAGAAGATCCTGATCGCCAACCGTGGCGAGATTGCGTGCAGAGTCATCAAGACCGCCAAGAAGATGGGCATTGCCACGGTGGCCGTCTACTCGGACGCCGACAAGGACGCGCGCCATGTCGAGCTGGCCGACGAGGCCGTGCGCCTGGGGCCCGCGCCCTCGCGCGAGAGCTACCTGCTGGCCGACAAGATCATCGCGGCCTGCAAGCAGACCGGTGCCGAGGCCGTGCACCCGGGCTACGGCTTCCTGTCGGAGAACGAGGCCTTCGCCAAGCGCGTGGAAGAAGAGGGCATCGCCTTCATCGGCCCCAAGCACTACTCGATCGCCGCGATGGGCGACAAGATCGCGTCCAAGAAGCTGGCCAACGAAGCCAAGGTCAACACCATCCCGGGTTGGAACAATGCGATCGAGTCGGCCGAGCGCGCCGTGCAGATCGCCAAGGACATCGGCTACCCGGTCATGATCAAGGCCAGCGCGGGCGGCGGCGGCAAGGGCCTGCGCGTGGCCTTCAACGACAAGGAGGCGCTGGAAGGCTTCACGGCCTGCCAGAACGAGGCCCGCAACAGCTTCGGCGACGACCGCATCTTCATCGAGAAATTCGTCGAGCAACCGCGCCACATCGAGATCCAGGTGCTGGGCGATGCGCACGGCAACGTGATCTACCTCAACGAGCGCGAGTGCTCGATCCAGCGCCGGCACCAGAAGGTCATCGAGGAGGCGCCGTCGCCCTTCATCTCGGACGCCACGCGCAAGGCCATGGGCGAGCAGGCCGTGGCGCTGGCCAAGGCCGTGAAGTACCAGAGCGCGGGCACGGTGGAGTTCGTGGTCGGCAAGGACCAGGACTTCTACTTCCTGGAGATGAACACGCGCCTGCAGGTCGAGCACCCGGTGACCGAATGCATCACGGGCCTGGACCTCGTGGAGCTCATGATCCGCGTGGCGGCCGGCGAGAAGCTGCCGCTGGCACAGGCCGACGTCAAGCGCGACGGCTGGGCCATCGAGTGCCGCATCAACGCCGAGGACCCGTTCCGCAACTTCCTGCCGTCCACGGGCCGGCTCGTGCGTTTCGCGCCGCCCAGGGAGACCATGTTCTCGGCCGACACCGAGCACCTGCACGGTGTGCGCGTGGACACCGGCGTGCAGGACGGCGGCGAGATCCCGATGTACTACGACTCGATGATCGCCAAGCTCATCGTGCACGGGCGCGACCGCAACGAGGCGATCGCCAAGATGCGCGAGGCACTCAACGGTTTCATCATCCGCGGCATCAGCAGCAACATCCCGTTCCAGGCCGCGCTGCTGGCGCATCCCAGGTTCGTCGCGGGCGACTTCAACACGGGCTTCATCGCCGAGCACTACGGCCATGGCTTCCATGCCGAGGACGTGCCGCACGACGAGCCCGAGTTCCTGCTCGCGCTGGCGGCCTTCGCCAACCGCCGCTACCGCGGCCGCGCCAGCGGCATCAGCGGCCAGATGTCCGGCCACGGCGCCAAGGTCGGCGAGGACTTCGTGGTCGTGGCGCTGGGCGCGGACGGCCACCACACGGCCACGCCCGTGCGCGTGACGGGCTACGAGGGCGAGACCGGCGCCAGCACCGTGCAGGTGGGTTCGCGCAGCTATGCGCTGGAGAGCGGCGGCCGCCTGGGCGCCATCCGCCTGGCCGGCACCAGCAACGGCCAGCCCTTCAGCGCCCAGGTCGAGCGCGGCACGCCCAAGAACCCGCTCGCGATCCGCGTGCAGCACAACGGCACGCAGCTCGACGCGCTGGTGCTGTCGCCGCGCGCGGCCGAGTTGTTCACGCTGATGCCCTACAAGGCGCCGCCGGACATGAGCCGCTTCGTGCTCTCGCCCATGCCGGGCCTGCTGGTCGAGGTGGCGGTGCAGCCGGGCCAGAAGGTGCAGGCCGGCGAGCGCGTCGCCGTGATCGAGGCCATGAAGATGGAGAACGTGCTGTTCGCCGCGGCCGATGGCGTGGTGGGCAAGGTGCTGGCCACCAAGGGCGAGAGCCTGGCCGTGGACCAGCCCATCGTGGAATTCGCCTGATCCTGTGTGCGATGGGTGCACGCAAGTGCGCCCATCGTCGGACTGCCCGGGCGCTCCATTCGGGCCGGTTGGCGCCAGGTTCGGCGCAGGAAGCGAGCAGTTGGCGACGCCTTGAAATGGCGGTTTCCAACATGCGCGAACCTGGCTGCAATACCGCGCATCGTCGGCGATCGCGCGCCAGATTTGGGCGATCTTGGCGGCACGAAAGAGGGGCCGACTTTTTGCGTCTCGGCACTTCCCGGGCACAGGGCACGGCTCCCACAATCGCGCTGTGCGGCCGACCCCTCGGGGGCAAGTGGCTGCAGAACCGTTGAAATCAGGAAGGACGCGATGCCTCAAGAATCCCTGTTGACACCCGATGCCCCGCTCGCGTACGCGCAGCCCTTGCATTTCACGCCGCCGGTGCGCCGGCAAGTGGTGAACCAAGCGGCCCAGCTGCCGCAGCGCTGGCGCGTCGAGGACGTGCAGGCCCTGCTGGACCTGCCGTTCGGCGAGCTGCTGTACCGTGCCCAGACCGTGCACCGCCAGCACTGGCCCGCAGGCGACATCGAGCTGGCCACGCTGCTGTCGGTCAAGACGGGCGGCTGCCCGGAGAACTGCGGCTACTGCCCGCAGTCGGCCGAGTTCGACACGGGCGTGCAGGCGCAAAAGCTCATGTCGGTCGACGAGGTCCGCCACGCGGCCCAGGCCGCCAAGGACGCGGGCGCCACGCGCTTTTGCATGGGCGCGGCCTGGCGCGCGCCCAAGGACCGCGACATCGAGAAGGTGGCCGAGCTCGTGCGCACCGTGAAGGACCTGGGCCTGCAGTCCTGCGCCACGCTGGGCATGCTGGAGAAGCACCAAGCCGTGGCGCTGCGCGATGCGGGCCTGGACTACTACAACCACAACCTGGACACCGCGCCCGAGTACTACGCCGACATCGTGGACACGCGCAGCTACCAGGACCGGCTGGACACGCTGGCCCATGTGCGCGCGGCCGGCGTCAAAGTGTGCTGCGGCGGCATCGTGGGCATGGGCGAGGCGCCCGTGCACCGCGCCGGCCTCATCGCGCAGCTGGCCAACCTCGACCCGTATCCCGAGTCCGTGCCCATCAACAGCCTCGTGCGCGTGCCGGGCACGCCGCTGGCCGACGCGCCGCCCATCGATCCGCTGGACTTCGTGCGCGTGATCGCGGTCGCGCGCATCACCATGCCGACCGCGCGCGTGCGCCTGTCGGCCGGCCGCCAGCAGCTCGGCGAGCCCGTGCAGGCCCTGTGCTTCCAGGCCGGTGCCAACTCGATCTTCTACGGCGACAAGCTGCTCGTGACCGGCAACCCCGATGCGGACGCCGACCGCCGGTTGCTGGCCAAGCTGGGCTACGCCACGCGCCCCGTTTCCATCGAACAGGAACAACACCCATGAGCACGAACCGCCCCTTCAAGGTCCTCGGAATCCAGCAGATCGCCATCGGCGGTCCCGACAAGCAGCGCCTGCAAAAGCTCTGGGTCGAGATGCTGGGCCTGTCGGTCACGGGCACGTTCCGCAGCGAGAGCGAGAACGTGGACGAGGACATCTGCGCGATCGGCAGCGGGCCTCACAAGGTCGAGGTCGACCTCATGCAGCCGCTGGACCCGGACAAGAAGCCGGCCGTGCACACCACGCCGCTGAACCATGTGGGCCTGTGGATCGACGACCTGCCCCGGGCCGTGGAGTGGCTGAGCGCGCAGGGCGTGCGCTTCGCGCCGGGCGGCATCCGCAAGGGTGCGGCCGGCTACGACATCTGCTTTTTGCATCCCAAGGCCAACGAGGCCTTCCCGATCGCGGGCGAGGGCGTGCTGATCGAGCTCGTGCAGGCGCCGCCCGAGGTGGTGGCGGCACTGGCGCTGGGCGGCTGAGAAGCCGGCGCTAAGCGCTGCGCTCGGTCGCGGCACCGCGCAACTGCTGCGCGGCGCTGCTGAAATCGAAGTCGGCGATCGCGTGCGCGATCGCGTCGTAGCGCGCGCCCAGCACGGGCCGCAGCTGGCCTGCATGGCGCTGGAACAGCTCCAGCGCATCGGCGTCGTCCTGTTCCAGCAGGCGGCACAAGCGCGCCAGCAGCGGCTGCGCGTCGGCCGGATCGGACGCCGGCTGCGCGCTGCCGGCCGGCGTGCCCGCGGCGGGTGCCGCGTCGGTGCCGTCTGCCACCTGCAGCGCCGCCTGCAGCGCCTGCACCAGGGGCTGGCACAGCGCATCGCAGCGCGCGAGCAGGCGCGCCAGCAGGCCGCTGTCCGGTGCGGCGTCCGCGAGCGCGGTCTCGGCGTCCTGCGCGGCCTGGGCCAGCTCGGTGGCGCCGATGGTCGCCGCCGTTCCCTTGAGCGTGTGCACGAGCCGCAGCGCATCGCCGTGGCGGCCCTCGGCCAGCGCGGCGCGCGCGGTGGCCACGGCCGCTCCCTGGCCGTCCACGAAGCGGCGCAGCAGGCCTTCGTAGGTGGCGCGGCGCTGCAGCACGCGCCGCAGTCCCGCGGCCACATCCAGCCCGGCGATGCCGGCCAGCGCATCGGCCTGGGCCGGCGTGGTGCCGGCCGGCGCGGGCGCCGTGGGGAGGGGCGGCAGGGCTTCGGTGGCGCGTGGTGGCGCATCCGCCGCGCGCGCGGGCATCCAGCGCAGCAGCTGGGCGTACAGGTCCGCCGGGTCGATGGGCTTGGCGATGTGGCTGTCCATGCCGGCGTCCAGGCAGCGCTGGCGGTCCGCGGCCATGGCGTTGGCGGTCATCGCCAGCACGGGCAGTTGCGCCCAGCGCGGGTCGCTGCGGATCGCACGCGTGGCCTGCAGGCCGTCCATGACGGGCATCTGCATGTCCATGAGCACGAGGTCGTAGGCGTGGGCGGCGAGCCGCTCCAGGCCGATCTGGCCGTTCTCTGCCACGTCGACGACGATGCCGGCTGCCTGCAACAGCTCGGTGCCGATCTGCAGGTTCAGGTCGTTGTCGTCCACGAGCAGCACGCGGGCACCGTGCAGCGCGGCGAGGTCGCGGCCGGCCTCGCGCGGGGGCTGGCGCGCGGGTGCGGCCGGCGGCGCACCCAGGGACAGGGCCCGCATGGCCGTCTCGAACAGCAGCGAGGGGTTCACGGGTTTGATGAGCAGCAGCTCCACGCCCATGCGCTGGGCCTGCTGGAACACCTCCTCGCGGCCATGCGCGGTGACGATCACGGGCGCAGGCGCCGGCGACAGCGTGGCCAGCGCCTGCGCGAGCTGCAGGCCGTCCATGTCGGGCATCTTCCAGTCCAGGAAGGCCACCTCGAACGGCCGGCCCGCGCGCAGCGCCTGCCGGGCCAGCGCGAGCGCCTCCTCGCCGCCGGCGGCCTGGGTCACGGCGCAGTGCATCTGCTCGAGCATGCCGCTCAGGATCTCGCGCGCGGTGGCGCTGTCGTCGACGACCAGTACGGCGCGGCCACGCACGTCGGGCACGGCAGGCCGGGGGGCGGGCGCCGCGCTGCTGGTGTCCAGCCGCGCCGTGAACCAGAAGGTGCTGCCCTGGCCCTGCACGCTGTGCACGCCGACCTCGCCGCCCATGAGCTCGGCCAGCCGTTTGGAGATCGCCAGGCCCAGACCGGTGCCGCCATGGCGGCGCGTGGTCGAGCTGTCGGCCTGCTGGAAGGACTGGAACAGGCGCTCGCACTGCGCCTCGCTGAGGCCGATGCCGGTGTCGGCGACCTCGGCGCGCAGCAGCATGCCGCCGCCGTCGCCAGGCCTGAGCCGGATGCGCACCACGATCTCGCCGCGCTCGGTGAACTTGATGGCGTTGTTGACGTAGTTGATCAGGATCTGGCCCAGCCGCAGCGGGTCGCCGCGCAGCCGCGGGGGCAGGCCGGCGTCGCCGGTGTCGAACACGAGCTCCAGGCCCTTGGCGGCGGCCTTCTCGCCGACCAGGTCGGCCATGCCGTCCAGCACGGTCTGCAGGTCGAACTCGATGGCCTCGACCTCCAGCTTGCCGGCCTCGATCTTGCTGAAGTCCAGGATGTCGTTGATGAGTTCGAGCAGATGCTGGCCCGAGCGCTGGATCTTGCCCACGTAGTCCTGCTGGCGTGCCGTGAGCTCGGTGCGCAGCATCAAATGGCTCATGCCGATCACGGCGTTGAGCGGGGTGCGGATCTCGTGGCTCATGTTGGCCAGGAAGTCGGACTTCATCTGCGAGGCCGCCTCCGCGCGCATGCGGGCCTGGTGCAGCGCGTTCTCCTGCGCGCGCAGGCTGTCGTTGGCCAGGGCCAGTGCGGCCGTGCGCTCCTCCACGCGGCCTTCCAGTGCCTCCTCGCTGCGCTGCAGCGAGGCCACCAGCTCCGCCTGCGCCTGCAGGGCCTGCACGCTCGCGCGCTGGCGCGCGGCGAACTGGCGCGCCATGGCGGCGGCCAGCAGCAGTGTGAGCAGGCACTGGAACAGCGTGAGCACGCCGGTCTGCAGCGTCT
>DATKFT010000382.1:0-7707 GCA_035544335.1 Pseudorhodoferax sp. | reverse complement strand
GGAAGAAGCCATCCACGCCACGCTCTCGCAGACGCTGCTGGCCGGCCGGCTCGCGCCGGGCACGCAGCTCATCGAAACCCGGCTCGCGCAGATCTTCGGCGTCTCGCGCGAGCGTGTGCGCAAGGTGCTGCACCGGCTCGGCCATGCGCGGCTGCTCGACGTGGTGCCCAACCGCGGCTGCTTCGTCTCCAGCCCCACGCTGGTGCAGGCGCGCGAGATCTACGAGGCGCGCCGCATCATCGAAGGCGGCATCGCGGGCCGGCTCGCGGGCCGTCTGACGCCCGCGCAGCAGCAGGCGCTGCGCGAGCACGACCGGCACGAGCACGCGGCGCGGCAGGCCCAGGACCGCGCGCGCTCGATCCAGCTCAGCGGCGAGTTCCACCTGCTGCTGGCCGGCTTCGCCGACAGCCCCTTCGTGCTGCGCGCGCTGCATGAACTGGTCAGCCGCACGGCCATGCTGGTGGCCTTCTTCGAACCCGCGCAATCCTCGTGCTGCGCCTGCGAGGAGCACGCGGACATCGTGCAGGCCCTGGTCGCCGGCGACGCCGCGCGCGCGATGAAGGCCATGCACGTGCACCTGTCGCTGATCGAGACGCGCCTCAAGCCGCGCGCGCTGCCGGCCCAGGCGCCCGACGCGGAAGCGGAGATCGCGCGGGCCTGGGAAGCGGCCCGGCACGCGCTCGCCTGAACCGCCATGGCCGCCCGCACCCTGCACCTGCAGATCGCCGGCCGCGTCCAGGGCGTGCACTACCGCGCCAGCATGGCTGCGCAGGCGCGTGGCCTGGGCGTGCGCGGCTGGGTGCGCAACCGGCTGGACGGCAGCGTCGAGGCCCTCGTGCAGGGCGAGCCCGAGGCCGTGCAGGCGCTGCTGGCCTGGTGCCGGCGCGGACCGCCCGCCGCACGCG
Organism: Pseudorhodoferax sp.; assembly: GCA_035544335.1. GTDB lineage: Bacteria > Pseudomonadota > Gammaproteobacteria > Burkholderiales > Burkholderiaceae_C > Pseudorhodoferax. The sequence goes on along the minus strand of DATKFT010000382.1, from coordinate 6,802 downwards.
TGGATGCGGTCCAGGCCCAGCCCGCCGACGGCGCCGGCATGCAGCCGCTGCCGTTCGAGACCCGGCCGACCGCCTGAGCGGCGTCAGAGCCGCGCCAGCTCCTCGCGCAGCAGCTGCGCGATCGCCGGTCCGCGTGCGCGCGGCATGCGTGCGGCCGGGGCCACGATGCCCAGCGCCGCCTCGCCGCAGCTGCCCAGCGCGAAGCGCAGGCCCACGCCGCCCATGCCCTGCGCGTTGACCTGCGCATAGCCCTGTTCGCGCGTCTGGCGCACCAGCCGCTGCATCTTGGCCAGGCCCATGTGCTGCGCCAGGTAGGCCTCGGCATGGCGCGCGTAGTGCGCCGCGATGGCCGCGTCGTCCATGCACGCGAGGAAGGTGAAGCTCGGCGTGCCCAGGCCCAGCAGCACGAGCCGGTGCACCGAGTCGGCGAAGGCGCGCACGGGCCGCGGCCCCTGCTCCAGGTGCAGGCAATGGCTGTGGTCACCCGAGCGCACGACCAGGAACACCGGCTCGCCCGAGCGCCGCGCCAGCGCCTTCATGACCGGCAGGCAGCGCTCCACGGGCGGCGGCCGCTGCATGGCGGCCAGGCCCAGCGCCAGCGCCTCGTCGCCAAGCCGGTAGACCGTGCCGGCCTCGCGCTGCGCGAGCCCGGCCCGCACGAGCACGCCCAGCGCGCGGTAGGCCGTCGTGCGGTCCAGTCCGCTGGCCTGCACCAACTCGCGCAGCGCCATGCCCTCGGCATGCCGGCCCGCCAGCAGACGCAGCAGCGCCAGCGTGCGCTCTGAACTCTGCGCGCCACGCGCCGGCACCGCCTGGCCATCGTGGGTCATGGGAATCCTCGTGTGCACATGGTGCACATTTTGCAGGCCTGCGTTTGCGGTGGCCGCGGCGGCGGCCTGTAATGGACGCCAGACCAGGAGACCAGGCCCCATGCAAGTGTTCGAATCCCGCCTCCACACCGCATCCGAAGCGTTCCAGCGCCAGCGCGCCGGCATGCTCGCGCTCGTGGACGAACTGCGCGCGCTCGAGCAGCGCGCCGCCGACACCTCCGCGCGCGCCGCACCGGCCTTCGCCAAGCGCGGCGCGCTGCTGCCGCGCGAGCGCGTGGCGCGGCTGCTGGATCCGGGCCGGCCCTTCCTGCCGCTGGCCAACCTGGCCGGCTACGGCATGGACGATCCCGACCCGGAGCGCTGCGTGCCGGGCGGCTCGCAGATCGCCGGCATCGGCTTCGTTTCCGGCGTGCGCTGCATGGTCGTCGCGACCGACTCGGGCATCGCCGCCGGCGCGCTGACCGAGGCCGGCAACGGCAAACTCATGCGCTGCCAGGACATCGCGCTGCAGAACAAGCTGCCCTTCGTGCACCTGGTCGAATCGGCCGGCGCCAACCTGCACAAGTACCGCGTCGACAAGTTCATCCGCGGCGGCGGCATGTTCCACCGCCTCGCACGGCTGTCGGCCGCCGGGCTGCCCGTCGTCACCGTCGTGCACGGCGCCTCCACGGCCGGCGGCGCCTACATGCCCGGGCTGTCGGACGTGGTGGTCATGGTGCGCGGGCGCGCCAAGGCCTTCCTGGCCGGCCCGCCGCTGCTCAAGGCCGCGACCGGCGAGATCGCGAGCGACGAGGCGCTGGGCGGCACCGACATGCACGCCAGCCTGAGCGGCCTGGCCGAGTACGTGGCCGAAGACGATGCCCATGCCATCGCGCTGGCGCGCGACATCCTGGCCACGCTGCCCTGGGACCGGCCCACCGACAGCACGGACGCGCTGCCACCGCGGCTCGACGGCGAAGAGCTGGCCGGCGCGATGGTGCTGGAGCACAAGAAGCCCGTCGACATGCGCGAGCTCATCGCGCGCGTGGTCGACGATTCGCGCTGGCTGGACTTCAAGCCCGACTACGGCGCGGCCACGGTCTGCGGCCATGGGCGCATCGCAGGCCACCCGGTGGGCTTCGTGACGAACAACGGCCCCATCGACCCGCAGGGCGCGACCAAGGCCGCGCAGTTCATCCAGTGGTGCAACCAGTCGGGCACGCCCATCGTCTACCTGCAGAACACCACGGGCTTCATCGTGGGCCGCGCCTCCGAGGAGGCCGGCATGATCAAGCACGGCGCCAAGATGATCCAGGCGCTGTCCAACGCCAGCGTGCCGCAGTTCACGCTGTACTGCGGCGCCTCGTTCGGCGCGGGCAACTACGGCATGTGCGGCCGTGCGTTCGAACCCTGGCTGTGCTTCTCGTGGCCCAACGCGCGCACGGCCGTCATGGGCGGCGAGCAGGCCGCCACCACCATGGACATCGTGGCGCGCCAGCAGGCCGAGCGCCAGGGCAGGCCCGTCGACGAGGAGCGGCTGGCCGCGCAGAAGGCCGAGATCGTCGCCAACTTCGAGCGCCAGGCCAGCGCCTTCTACACGAGCGGCCACCTGCTCGACGACGGCGTGATCGACCCGCGCGACACGCGCGCCGTGCTGGCCTTCGTGCTGGCCATGGCGCGCGAGGCCGGCGCGCGCAGTCTGCGCCCCATCCAGTTCGGCGTTCCACGCTTTTGAGAGGAGACACCCATGCTCTACACCCCCGAGCACCACGCGCTGATCGCGAGCATCCGGCGTTTCATCGCCACCGAGATCGACCCCTTCGTCGACGAATGGGAGGCGGCCGAGATCTTCCCGGCCCATGCGCTGTTCAAGAAGCTGGGCCAGCAGGGCTGGCTGGGCATCACCAAGCCCGAGGCCCACGGCGGCCTGGGCCTGGACTTCAGCTACGCGCTGGCCGCGGCCGAGGCCTTCGGCCATGTGCGCGCGCAAGGCGTGGGCATGGGCATCGGCGTGCAGTCCAACATGGCCACGCCCGCGCTGGCGGCCTTCGGATCGCAGGAACTGCAGCGCGAATTCCTGGCCCCGGCGATCGCGGGCGAGGTGGTGGCCGCGATCGGCGTGTCCGAGCAGGGCGCGGGCTCGGACGTGGCCTCGCTCAAGACCCATGCGCGCCGCGACGGGGACGACTACGTCATCAGCGGCAGCAAGATGTGGATCACCAACGGCACGCAGGCCGACTGGATCTGCCTGCTGTGCAACACCTCGGAGGGACCGGCCCACAAGAACAAGTCGCTCGTGATCGTGCCGCTCCTGCACAACGGCAAGCGCACGCGCGGTGTCGAGGTGCACAAGATCAAGAAGTTCGGCATGTGGAGCTCGGACACGGCGCAGATCTTCTTCGACGAGGTGCGCGTGCCCGTGCGCCACCGCATCGGCGAGGAAGGCATGGGCTTCATCTACCAGATGAAGCAGTTCCAGGAGGAGCGGCTGGACGGTGCGGCGCGGCGCCTGGCCTGCGGCACGCTGATCGAGGAGACCGCCGACTACCTGCGCCAGCGCGTGGCCTTCGGCAGGCCGCTGCTGGACAACCAGTTCATCCAGTACAAGCTGGCCGAACTCAAGACCGAGCTCGAAGCCCTGCGCGCGCTCATCTACCGCGCCACCGAGGCCTATGTGGCCGGCGAGGAGGTGACCGAGCTGGCCTCCATGGCCAAGCTCAAGGCCGGCCGGCTGGGCCGCGAGATCGCCGACTGGTGCATGCAGTTCCAGGGCGGCATGGGCTACACCTGGGACAACCGCGCGTCGCGTGCCTACCGCGACCTGCGGCTGGGCTCGATCGGCGGCGGCGCCGACGAGGTCATGCTCATGGTCATCGCGCGCAAGATGGGCCTGATGGACGCCGGAGGCAAGGCGTGAGCGCCGCCCCATCCCCTGCCGGCGATGCGGGCGCGACGCCCGTCCTGCTGCACCGCGTGGACGGCGTGCTGTTCGCCACGCTGAACCGGCCCGCCACGCGCAACGCGCTGGCGCCCGATGTCGTCGATGCACTGGCCGCGGCCGTGGACCAGGCCGCGGCCGACCCCGCGGTCCGCGCGCTCGTGCTGCGCGGCGCGGGCGGCTTCTTCTGCGCGGGCGGCAACGTGGGCAACTTCCAGGACCGGCTGGACGCGGCGCCCACCCCCGACGCCGCGCCCGGCACCGACCCCGTGGCCGTGCGCAACCGCGTGTTCGGCCGCTTCATGCAGCGCCTGGCCGCGCTGCCGGTGCCCGTCGTCGCCGTCGTCGAAGGCGCGGCCATGGGCGGCGGCATGGGCCTGGCCTGCGCGGCCGACCTCGTGCTGGCCACGCAGGACGCGAAGTTCGCGCTCTCGGAAACCCAGCTCGGCATCATCCCCGCGCAGATCGCGCCCTTCGTCGTGGCCCGCACCGGGCTGCGCGCGGCCACGCGCATGGGCCTCACGGGCGAACGCGCAAGCGGCGCGCTGGCCGAGCGCCTGGGCCTCGTGGACGCGCTGGCCGCGGACCGCGCCGCGCTCGATGCGCTGCTGGCCCAGTGGCTGAGCCGCATCTGCGCCTGCGCGCCGGGTGCCAACCGCACGCTCAAACCCCTGCTGCGCCGCTGCGGCCGCGAGGACGAAGCGGCCCTGCTCGACGACGCCGCGCGCCTGTTCGCGGCCTGCATGCGCGACGAAGGCACAGAAGGCATCGCCGCGTTCCGCGCCAAGCGCGCGCCGGCCTGGGCGCGCCGCTTCGCGGCCAGCGACCTGCCCACAGACACCCTGCCATGAACAAACAGATCCGCCCCTTCCACACCCTGCTCGTCGCCAACCGCGGCGAGATCGCCGTGCGCATCTTCGCCACGGCGCGCCGGCTGGGCTATGCCACCGTGGCCGTGTACTCCGAGGCCGACCGGGGCAGCCCGCACGTGGCCGCGGCCGACCGGGCCGTGTGCATCGGCGCCGCCGCGCCGCGCGCGAGCTACCTGGACATCCAGGCCATCCTCGCTGCCGCACGGCGCGCGGGCGCCGACGCCATCCACCCCGGCTACGGCTTCCTGGCCGAGAACGCCGACTTCGCCGACGCCGTCGATGCCGCGGGCCTGGTCTTCGTGGGCCCCAGCGGCGAGGCCATCCGCGCCATGGGCAACAAGGCCCAGGCCAAGCGCCTGGTGCTGCCCTCGGGCATGCCCTGCATCCCGGGCTACCAGGGTGAGGACCAGCGCGACGCGGCCTTCGCGGCGGCCGCGCAGCGCATCGGCTACCCGGTCATGGTCAAGGCCGCGGCCGGCGGCGGCGGGCGCGGCATGCGGCTCGTGCACGCGGCCGATGCGCTGCCCGCCGCGCTGGCGTCGGCGCGCTCGGAGGCCCTGGCCGCCTTCGGCTCGGACGAACTCATCCTCGAGCGCGCCGTGCGCGCGCCGCGCCATGTCGAGATCCAGGTGCTGGCCGACGCGCAGGGCCATGTGCTGCACCTGGGCGAGCGCGACTGCTCGGTGCAGCGGCGCCACCAGAAGCTCATCGAGGAGGCGCCCTCGCCCGCCGTGAACGCGGCGCTGCGCGCGCGCATGGGCGCGGCCGCCGTGCAGGCCGCGCGCGCCATCGGCTACATCGGCGCCGGGACCCTGGAGTTTTTGCTCGACGCCGAGCAGAACTTCTTCTTCATGGAGATGAACACGCGGCTGCAGGTCGAGCACGCCGTGACCGAAGCCGTCTGCGGCCTGGACCTCGTCGAATGGCAGCTGCGCATCGCGGGCGGCGAGGCGCTGGCCCTGCAGCAGCAGGACGTGCAGTTGCAAGGCCACGCGATCGAGGTGCGGCTGACGGCCGAGGACGTGCCGGCCGGCTTTCTGCCGCAGACCGGCCCCATCGTGCGCTGGCGTGTGCCCGCGGGCAGCGGCGTGCGCGTGGACCATGCACTGGCCGAGGGCGGCGCCGTGTCGCCGCACTACGACTCCATGGTGGCCAAGCTGGTCGCCCACGGCGCCACGCGCGACGAGGCCAGGCGCAAGCTGCTGCGCGCGCTGGAGCACTGCGTGCTGCTGGGCCTGCCGAGCAACCAGGGCTTCCTGGCCGATGCGCTGGCCGACCCCGTGTTCGCCGAGGGCAGCGGCGTGCACACGGGCTTCGTGGCCGAACGCTTCGGCGCCGCGCCCCCGGGCGCAGCCGCGACGCCGCGCACGCTGGCCTTCGCCGCGCTCGCGCTGCTCGCGCTGGAGCAGCCCGGTGCGGGCATGGCCATCGCGCCCGCACCGCTGGCCAGCGCCGGCAGCCTCGCGCTGGCCGACAGCGCGGGCACCGGCTGGACGCTGCGCGCGCAGCCACTGCAGGACGGCTGGCGCATCGACGCGCCAGACCTGGCCCCGCTGCGCATCGCCCATGCGCGCTGGCTGGAGCCCGGCGCGGTGCTCGTGGCCGAATGCGATGGCATGGCCGAGACCGCCGTCTGCGCACTGCACGAGGACGCGCTGCTGCTGTTCCACGCCGGCCGCGCCCACCGCTTCGCGCGCGTGAACCCGCGAAGGGGCCGCGCCGGCGCCGACGGCAGCGGGGCCGTCACCGCGCCGCTGACGGGCCGCGTGGTCCAGGTCGACGTGGGCGCCGGCGACCACGTGCGTGCCGGCCAGCGCCTCGTGGTGCTGGAAGCCATGAAGATGGAGCACCAGCTGACCGCGCCCATCGACGGCCGCGTGGCCGAGCTGCTGGCCGTGGCCGGCGGCCAGGCCGCCAAGGGCGGCCTGCTGCTGCGCATCGAAGCGGAGGCCGCATGACGAAAGCCGTGCGCATCGGCGGCGCGAGCGGCTTCTGGGGCGACTCGGCCATCGCCACACCGCAGCTGCTGCGCGTGCCCGGCCTGCAGTACCTGGTCTACGACTACCTGGCCGAGACCACCATGGCCATCCTCGCGCGCGCACGCGCCAAGGACCCGGCCCTGGGCTACGCGACCGACTTCGTGACGGCAGCCATGGCGCCGCACCTGCGCGAGATCCTGGCCC
>DATKFT010000381.1:0-7372 GCA_035544335.1 Pseudorhodoferax sp. | reverse complement strand
CGCTGATCTTCCCGATCTCGCCGCTGGCCTCCTCGTCCTTCATCGGCAAGGCCTTCGTGGTCTGCGTGCTCGGGGGCCTGGGCAGCGTGCCCGGCGCCGTGGCGGGCGGCATCGTGCTGGGCGTCGCCGAGAGCCTGGGGGCCATGGCCTTCGGGCCCGAGCACGGCGTGGCGCTGTCCTTCGCACTGCTGATCCTGTTCCTGATCTTCCGGCCGCAGGGTCTGCTGGGCAAGCGAGGTTTCGAATGAGCCGCAAGAGCTTTCTCGTCATGCTGGTGCTGCTGGCCTGCCTGGGCGTGCTGCCGCTGCTGCAGAGCGCCTATGCGCTGCGCCTCGGAACGCTGGCCTGCATGTACGCCGTGATGGCGGTGTCGTGGACCGTGATCGGCGGCTTCGCGGGCTACCCGTCCTTCGGCACCGCGGCCTTCTTCGGCATGGGCGCCTACACGGGCGGCATCCTGCTGGGCAAGGGCGCGGGCCTGGTGGTGGCCGTCAGCGCGGCAGGCCTGCTCGCGATGGCCTTCGCCTTGCTGCTGGGCATGGTGCTGCTGCGCCTGAAGGGCCACTACTTCGCCGTGGCCAGCCTGGCCGTGGCCGAGGTGCTGCGCGAGCTGACCAACACCGCGACCGATCTCACGGGCGGCGGCACGGGGCTCAACATCGCGCTGGGCACCATCGATGCGGGCCAGGGCGTGCTGGCGCAGGCGTCCTTCTTCTTCTGGGCGATGTGGGCGATGCTGGTGCTGACCTTCGTGGTGGTGCGCTGGGTCGAGGTCAGCAAGCTGGGCTTCGGCCTGGCCTGCATCCGCCAGAACGAGCCGGCCGCCGACATGATCGGCGTCAACGCGACCATCTACAAGAGCGTGGCCTTCGGCATCTCGGGCGTCTTCGTCGCGATGGCCGGTGCGTTGTACGGCGCCTGGGTGAACTACATCGAGCCGCCCGACGTGTTCGACGTGCTCTATTCGATCAAGCCCATCGTGATGGCGCTGCTGGGCGGCGTGGGCTCGCCCGCGGGGGCCGTGCTGGGGGCCTTCGCCTTCCTGGGCATCGAAGAGCTCGTGTGGCGCAACTTCCTGCAGATCCACACCGGCGTGCTGGGCCTGCTGGTCGTGCTGCTGCTGCTGTTCCTGCCGCGCGGCCTCATGACGCTGACGCAGGCGTTCAAGCCGCGCCGGCGTGTCACCGAGGAGGCCAAGGCATGAGCGCCGTCCGCACACCCCAGGGCGCTCGCGCCGAAGCGGCGGGCGAAGGCCCACCAGTGCGCGAACTGCTGCGGCTGGAATCCCTGTCGCGCCGCTTCGGCGGCCTCAAGGCCTTGCAGGACGTGTCGCTGTCCATCGGCCAGGGCGAGATCCTGGGCCTGATCGGTCCCAACGGGGCCGGCAAGACCACGCACGTGAACGTCGTGACCGGCGTGCACCCGGCCACGGGCGGGCGCGTGGTCTTCGAGGGCCGCGACATCACGCGGCGGCGCCCCTTCCAGGTCGCGCGGCTGGGCATGGCGCGCACCTTCCAGGTCGTGCAGCCCTTTCCCGAGCTCAGCGCGCTGGACAACGTCGCCGCGGCGGCGCTGTTCTCGCAGCCCGGCATGACGCCTGCCCGTGCGCGCGACGCGGCGGCCGAGGTGCTGGCCTTCGTGGGCCTGGCCAAGCTGGCCGACAAGCCCGCGGCCAGCCTCACGCTGGCCATGCGCAAGCGGCTCGAGCTGGGCAAGGCGCTGGCCATGCGCCCGCGCATGCTGTTTCTCGACGAGGTCAATGCCGGCCTGAACAGCGCCGAGGTCGAGCATGCGATGGCGCTGATCCGCCAGCTGGCCGCGCAGGGCATCACGATCGTGATGATCGAGCACCTCATGAAGGTGGTGATGTCGGTCTGCCACCGCCTCGTGGTGCTGCAGAACGGCGCGCTCGTGGCCGATGGCACGCCGCAGGCGGTGGTGTCCAACCCGCGCGTGGTCGAGGCCTACCTCGGCCAGCGCTATGCCAGGTCGGCCGCCGGCGCGGCCGCAACGCAGGGAGTGCACGCATGACCGAAGCGACATCCACGCTGCTCGAGGTCCAGGGCCTGCGCGGCGGCTACGGCGAGATCAACGTGCTGTGGGGCCTGGACATGCGCCTGCGCCGCGGCGAGATCACGGCGCTGATCGGCTCCAACGGCGCCGGCAAGTCCACGCTGATCCGCATGCTCTCGGGCCTGCTGCCGTCCACGGGCGGCAGCGTGCGCTGGCAGGGCCAAGCCATCACCAACCAGAGCCCGGCCCGCGTGCTGGGCCATGGCATCGCGCATGTGCCCGAGGGCCGGCGTCTGTTCGGTCCGATGACGGTGGAGGACAACCTGCTGATGGGCGCCTATGCGCGCCGCGACGGCAAGGCCGCGGTGCGGCGCGACCTCGACCGCGTCTACGCGATCTTCCCCAAGCTCTACGAGCGCCGTGGCCAGGCCGCCGGCACGATGTCGGGCGGCGAACAGCAGATGTGCGCCATCGGGCGCGGGACCATGAGCGCGCCCAGCCTGCTCATGATCGACGAGCTCTCGCTGGGCCTGTCGCCGCTGCTGGTCGAGCAGCTCATCGAGGCGCTGCACGCGCTCAACCGCGACGGCTTGTCGCTGCTCGTGGTCGAGCAGGACGTGATGACCGCGCTCGAGCTTTCCTCCACGGCCTTTGTCATGGACATGGGCCGCATCACGCATCAGGGGCGTAGCAGTGCGCTGATCGACGACCCTGCCGTGCGAACCGCCTACATGGGCGAGATGGCGGCCTGAACGCCGCCGCTTTTTTCATTCTCAAGGAGACTTCCGTGTCAGCAACCCAACAGTGCCCGTCGGGCGGTTACCGCTTCATTCCCGGCGTGCTGCCCTATTCGGCCGGCGTCGCGGCCGAGCCGGGCTTTCGCATCGAGCGCGTCGCGTTCTCGCGCCCCCTGCCGCTGCGCGAGGGCTTCGAGCGCATCCAGGAGATCCTCCAGGCCGCGGGCCGGCCGCTGTCGGCCTTCTGCGCCTGCGAGCTGCGCTCGCCCGCGCCCTTCACGCAGGACGGCTTCGTCGCCTTCAACGAGGTCTACGTGGGCACGCTCAAGGCCTGGGGCCTGTTCGTGGGCGAGCTGAACCCGGTCGCGCGCAGCAATGTCTGTCCGGCCGTCAACCCGCCGGCCGAGCCCTCGTTCTACGCCTTCAGCTTCACGGTGCCGGACGCGGACGCCGAGCCTTCCTTCGTGGTGGCCGGCAGCGCCGAGGTGCCCGAGGGCCGTGCGTCCTACCGCGACTACACCGTGTGCCTGGGCGACACCTCGCCCGAAGGCATCCACGCGAAGGCGCAGTGGGTGCTCGAGGAGATGGAGCGCCGCCTGAGCGCGCTGGGCTTCGGCTGGGCCGACGTGACGGCCACGCAGCTCTACACGGTGCACGACATCCATGCCTTCCTGCCCGGCGAGATCGTGCGCCGCGGCGCCGCGCGCCACGGCCTGACCTGGCACTTCAACACGCCGCCCGTGCAGGACCTGGAGTACGAGATGGACTGCCGCGGCGTGCACGCCGAACGCGTGGCCTGAGCGCCACCGCAGCCGGCCGGCGGCCTGCGCCGCCGGCCTTGGACAGCGCGCGGCCGTGATGCGCCGCGCCCCGGGCGGGCGGCCGCGGCCAGCCTGCCCCTTCTTGACCACTGCCATGCCATGAAACTGCTTCGTTACGGCCCCAAGGGTGCCGAGCGGCCCGGCGCGCTCGACGCCGATGGCCAGATCCGCGACCTGTCGCTGCTCGTGCCCGACTTCACGCCCGAATGGATGACGCCCGACAAGCGCGCGGCCCTGCGCGCGATCCGGCTCGACCAGATGCCGCTGGTGCCCGCGGGCGTGCGCATCGGCCCGCCGCTGGCGGCGCCGCGCCAGTTCATCGCCATCGGCCTGAACTACCGCAAGCACGCCGAGGAGTCGAAGCTGCCCATCCCCAGCGAGCCCATCGTGTTCAGCAAGGCACTGGGCGCGATCGGCGGCCCGGACGACGACGTGCAGCTGCCCGCGGGCTCCGAGGCCATGGACTGGGAGGTGGAGCTGGGCTTCGTGATCGGCAGCACGGCGCGCCAGGTGGCGGTGGAGCACGCGCTCGCACATGTGGCGGGCTACTGCCTGGTCAACGACTACTCCGAGCGCCACTGGCAGATCCACCGCAACGGCCAGTGGGGCAAGGGCAAGAGCTTCGACGGCTTCGGCCCGGTCGGCCCCTGGCTCGTGACCGCCGACGAACTCGGCGATCCGCAGGCGCTGGACCTGCGCCTGGAGGTCAACGGCGAGGTGATGCAGTCGGGCAGCACGGCCGACCAGATCTTCACGGTGGCCGAAGTCGTGTCCTACCTGAGCCAGTTCATGACGCTGCAGCCGGGCGACCTCGTCATCACGGGCACGCCGGCCGGTGTGGGCATGGGCATGCAGCCGCCGCGCTACCTGCGCGCGGGCGACCTCGTCGAGCTGTGCGGCGGCCCGCTGGGCACGCAGCGCCAGCGCATCCGCTGAGCTGGGCGCGCCGGCGCCCCGGCTAGCGCCGTGCGAACAGCGGTTGCTCGTAGTGCGCCACGCGCGTGCTGCGGCCCGCGATGCAGACCTCGCGGAACTGGTACAGCAGTGCCGCCGTGGGCGCGGCGATCCAGCCCTGGCCCACGGGCATGCGCAGAACCGGGTGCGGGCTGTCGTCTATGGGCTCGAGCATGGGCGCGTCGCTGCGCATGAACTCCTGGACGGGCACGCGGTGGATGCTCGCGACCTCCGCGGGATTGGGCACCAGCGCCGCCGCGGCGGCGCCGGCCCAGACCACGACCGGTGTGATCGCGAAGCCCGAGCGCGTGGCGAAATCGTCGAGCTGGCCGAGCACGGCGTCGGGTGCGAGTTGCAGGCCGACTTCTTCGTGCAGTTCGCGCAGCGCGGCGTCGGCGGCGGACTCCCCGGGCTCGACACGCCCGCCCGGCAGCGCCCATTGGCCGGGGTGGTGCCGCAGGTGCCGCGCGCGCCGGGTCAGCAGCAGCGCCGCGGCCCGGCTCCATTGGTCGGGCCGGGGCAGGCCGTCCAGCGCCGCGCCCCAGCCTTCTTCGGCGAGGACCAGCGCGACGGCGGCGCGCTGGCCATTGGCCGGCACGGTGTGCAGGTCGAAGGCCTGCAGGTTGCGGCGCACGCGCTCGCGCAGCGAGGCATCCAGTTGCATGGCGTGCGCGGGATCAGCCCGCCAGGGCGTCCTGGTGGTAACGCACGAACGAGAACGCGAGCCCGTTGGCAGAGCGGTGGCGTTCGCGCGCGACCTCGGTCCAGGCCGGGCCGAGCGCCGGCGCGTGGGCATCGCCTTCGAACGCGGCCTCGATCTCGGTCACGACGGCACTCGTGGCGCGCGGCAGGGCCAGCGCATAGACCTCGGCACCGCCGGTGACCCAGATCCTGGCGTCGGCGGCGCACTGCGCCAGGGCTTCGTCGAGCGTGGCCACGCGCGTGGCGCCCTCGGCCCGCCAGCCGGCCTGGCGCGTGAGCACGAGGTTCTGGCGGCCCGGCAGCGGCCGGAAGCGGGGCGGCAGCGAATCCCAGGTCTTGCGGCCCATGAGCACGGGGCAGCCCATGGTCGTGGCCTTGAAGTGCGCCATGTCCTCGGGCAGGCGCCAGGGCAGGGCGTTGTCCTTGCCGATGACGCCGTTCGCGGCCTGGGCCCAGATCAGGTGCAGCGTGGCCATCAGACTGCCACTGGCGCCTTGATGGCCGGATGCGGGTCGTAGTCCTCGATGGCGAAGTCCTCGTACCGGTAGTCGAAGATCGAGTCGGGCTTGCGCAGGATGTTCAGCGTGGGGTAGGGGCGCGGGTCGCGCGAGAGCTGCAGCGCCACCTGCTCCACATGGTTGCTGTAGATGTGGCAGTCGCCGCCGGTCCAGATGAAGTCGCCGACCTCCAGGTCGCACTGCTGCGCGAGCATGTGCGTGAGCAGCGCGTAGCTGGCGATGTTGAAGGGCACGCCCAAAAAGATGTCGGCGCTGCGCTGGTAGAGCTGGCAGCTGAGCCTGCCCTCGGCGACATAGAACTGGAAGAAGGCGTGGCAGGGCATGAGCGCCATCTTGGACAGGTCGGCCACGTTCCAGGCGCTCACGATGATGCGGCGCGAATCGGGGTTGGTCTTGAGCTGCTTGACGACCTCGGCGATCTGGTCGATGTGGCCGCCGTCCGGCGTGGGCCAGGAGCGCCATTGCACGCCGTAGACCGGGCCCAGGTCGCCGTCTTCCCTGGCCCACTCGTCCCAGATCGACACGCCGCGTTCCTTGAGCCAGTGGTTGTCGGACGAACCGGTCAGGAACCACAGCAGTTCCACGATGATGGACTTCAGGTGCACCTTCTTGGTGGTCACCAGCGGAAAGCCCTCGGACAGGTCGAAGCGCATCTGGTGGCCGAACACGCTCTTCGTGCCCGTGCCGGTGCGGTCGCCCTTGGCCACGCCATGGGTGTGCACATGGCGCATGAAGTCTTCGTACTGGGAGCGGATGGGGCGTTGGGGCATGGCGGCAGACCGGGTGCGGGCGCCGCGCAAGGCGCAGCGAAGGGCGCGATTTTAGGGGAGGGGGCATGCCCCTGCCCGGGCCGCGAGGCTGTTTCTATAATCGAGAAGCATTCTCAAATGAAAGCCTGCGCCATGTCTGCCGCCCATCCCCTGCACACGCTGTACAGCCACCACCATGGCTGGCTGCAGGGCTGGCTGCGCCGGCAGATGGGCTGCGCCGAGAGCGCGGCGGATTTGACGCAGGACACGTTCGTGCGGCTGCTCGCACGCCCGGTCCAGAGCCTGGCGCCGGAGGTGTTGCGCGCGCCGCGTGCCTACCTGACGACCGTGGCGCGCGGCCTGCTCGTGGATTTCTGGCGCAGGGGCGACCTGGAGCGCGCCTACCTGGCCGATCTGGCCTTGCAGCCGCAGCGGTTGCAGCCCTCGCCCGAAGAGCGCCTGGCGGCCGTGCAGATGCTGCAGGCCGTGGATGCGCTGCTGCAGGGGCTCACGCCCAAGACGCGTGCCGCCTGGCTCATGAGCCGGCTGGACGGCCTCGGCCATGCCGAGATCGCGGCGCAGCTGGGCGTGTCGGTGCCGCGCGTGCGCCAGTACCTCGCCAACGCGGTGCGCCACGCCTACCACCTGCGTTTCGGCGCGGCGCCGTGAGCCTGGCCTGGCCTGCGGGCGGCGCGCCCGGCCCTGCCGTGGACGCGCGCGCGGTCCCGCCGGCCGTGCTCGATGCGGCGATCGACTGGCAGCTGCGCCTGGGCGAAGGCGCGGCGACGCCGGCCGATGCGCAGGCGCTGGCGGCCTGGCTGGCCGCGCACCCGGACCACGCGCGCGCGTGGCGCCAGCTCGGCGAGATCGACCGGCAG
>DATKFT010000380.1:0-10734 GCA_035544335.1 Pseudorhodoferax sp. | reverse complement strand
GACAGCGCCGACAAAATGGCCGACTGCGCCAATGCCTCCTCGGTGAAATTCGGAAACTTCCCGAAATCGGTGATGCCTACGCCGGTGATGAATGGTTCTTGCACGGTGATTCCTTGATGCCGTTATGCCAGATGGAATGCGTAGTCGGCGAGGCCATCGTCCAGGACATGGGGAACGACGCGGACTGCATCTCCGATGCGGGGCGGCCGTGCATCCGAATAGAGAAGGCGGCCAAATACACGCACGCCGCTTGCAAAATCCACCATCGCGAGTGCGTAAGGGACCTTGCCCTGTCCCACATGCACCACCGTGTAGGTGTAAATGCTTCCCGAAGAACCGATTTCCACATCGGCGGGGATGTGGGCGCCATGGATGTAGGCCGCGGGCGGGAATTGCGCAACCTTGTCCGACGCGCCCTGCGTTCCGATCAAGACCATTCCCGACGGGGCTTCTTTCAAATAAGCCGCCGTGCGCATCTCGAGCTGCATTCTTTTCCTTCCGAATTACTTCGGGGAAATTCTGGAGCCCTTTGCCGCGCATGTCTTGCGAGATATTTTTTCCACGCTTTAGCCCGGCTAAATCATCTGCAGGCTTTCCCCGATGTCGCGTGGCGCAGGGGCGCCGGGGCCGGGCAGGCCTCGCGGGCGGTGCGGGCGGTGCGGGCGGTGCGGCGCGCGGCGGCCCACCGCGCAGCAGGGGCGGCGGCGAGGGGATGTCAGCGCAGTGCCAGCCCGCAGCTGGCCCGGTGCGCACCGGAGGGCGCAGGTCCCGTGCCGGTGGCCTGCCGGCAGGCGTGACCGGCCGCTTTCAGGAGAGCAGGCCCGGTAGGGCAGGCCCCGGCCGGCGTGGCGCGGCAGGCCTTCGTGCGCTGGCGGCGGCCCCGCGGGCCTGCCGCGCCTTGCGCCTCACAGAATGAAATCGCGGTAGCGCTGGAACCACTCGAACCCGCTGCGCATGTTGGCCATGCGCAGCCGCTCCGCGGCCGTGGCGTCGCCGGCCTGCAGCGCCTGCAGCACGGCGCGGTGCTCCTGCAGCGCCAGCTCGGCGCGGCCGGGCAGGATGATGATGCGCCGGCCCAGGTAGCGGATCTTCTCGCGGATGCTGTCCAGCATCTCGGCCAGCGTGGCGTTGCGCGCGTGCCGGATGATGTCCTGGCGGAAGGCCTCGTAGCAGGCCAGAAAACCCAGGAAGTCGTTCTGCGACAGCAGGCGCGGCATGTCCTGCTCGAACGCGCGCGCATGGCCGGCCCAGTCCTCGGGGCTGGAGTTCTGCGCGGCCAGCCGCGCGCACATGCCTTCCAGCGCCTCGCGCACCGCGAAGATCTCGGCCACCTGCTCGAAGCCGGGCTGGGCCACGACGGCACCCTTGTTCGGGATGCGCTCGATGAGACCGCGCATCGCGAGCGCCGCGAAGACCTCGCGCACCTGCGCACGCGAGACACCGAACTCGGCCGCGAGGTCCACCTCCTTGAGCTTGCTGCCCGGCGCGATCGCGCGCGCGCTGATGCGGTCGCGCAGCACGCGCTCCATGGACGGCACGGCGTCCAGTTCCAGGCTTTCGGTCATCGGCGGGGTCTCCTCGGCGGTCGTCAAAGTGTTGACATTCTTGTCGCCTTCTTTGCCGACGCTTATGTGATTTCTGATGTTGCTCATGCGCAATGGGCGCATGCAGACCAGCCTGTCGTCCCTAGAGTTTCGGGCTGTGAGCACCCATGCCCCCACCCCCCTTTCCGCCGCCTCCGCCGCGGCATCGCCGCCGCGCTCTGCACCGCTCGCCAGGCTGAGCGGCATCGGCCGCTGGCTCGCGCGCCGCTCCAGCCGCTTCGGCCTCGTCGTGCTGCTGCTGGCCGCCTGGCAGGCCGTCTGCAGCGCGGGCTGGGCCAGCCCCGCGCTGCTGCCCTCGCCGGCTGCCGTGGCCGACACGCTGTGGTATCTGCTGCGCGAGGGTGAACTCGCACGCCATGTGGGCGCCAGCGCGGCACGCGTGTTCCAGGGCTTCGCGGTGGCCGCGGCCGCGGCCCTGCTGCTGGGCATCGCGATGGGCGCCTACCGCCGGCTCGACGGCTTCGTCGACCTCCTGATCCAGATCCTCAAGCCCGTGCCGCCGATCGCGTGGATCCCGCTGTCCATCCTGTGGTTCGGCATCGACGAGGGCGCCAAGGTCTTCATCATCGCGCTGGGCGCGTTCTTCCCCATCCTGGTCAGCACCGTGGACGCGGTGCGCCAGACCGACGGCCGCTTCGTCGAACTCGCGCGCGTGCTCGAGCTGCCGCGCAGCCTGTTCATCCGCCGCATCATGCTGCCGGGCGCGCTGCCGCAGATCATGAGCGGGCTGCGCCTGGGCCTGGCCATGGCCTGGATGTGCGTGGTCGCGGCCGAACTCATCGCGGCCTCGCGCGGCGTGGGCTTTCTGATCATGGACGGGCGCGCGATGTCCCAGGCCGACCTCGTGGTCGCCGGCATGGTCCTCATGGGCCTCTTGGGCAAGCTCAGCGACGACGTGCTGCGCCTGGCCGAGCAGCGGCTGATCCGTTGGCGTCCGCGCTTCGAGGGGCTGTGATGGCGAACGGCATCGCCCCCCATCTCGTCCATCCCGCCGGCCTCGCACTGCGCCATGTCGGCGTGGAGTTCGCCGCGCGCGACGGCGCCCGTGTGCGCGCGCTGCAGGACGTGAGCCTGGACTTCGCGGCCGGCGCCGTGAGCTGCATCATCGGCGCCAGCGGCTGCGGCAAGAGCACGCTGCTGCGCATCCTGGCGGGCCTGGAGACCCGCCACACGGGCCTCGCCTGCCTGGACGGTGCGCCCATCGCGCGGCCCGGCCTGGACCGCGGCATCGTGTTCCAGGACCACCGCCTCGTGCCCTGGATGACGGTGCGCCAGAACCTCGCGCTGGCCCTGCACGGCCACAGCGCGGCCGGGCGCGGTGAGGCCATCGACGCGGCGCTCGCGCTCGTGGGCCTGCAAAGCTTTGGCGAGGCCTTTCCGCACCAGCTCTCGGGCGGCATGGCGCAGCGCGTGGCGATCGCGCGCGCGCTCGTGCACAGGCCGCGCGTGCTGCTGCTCGACGAGCCCTTCGGCGCGCTGGACGCGCTCACGCGCATGCAGCTGCAGGACGCGCTCTTGCGCATCCACGCCCACGAGCGCATCACCACGGTGCTGGTCACGCACGACATAGAGGAGGCGCTGTACCTGGGCGACCGCATCGCGGTGCTGTCCAGCCGGCCCGGCCGCGTGATCGCCGACTTCGCGGTCGACCTGCCGCGCCCGCGCCGGCGCAGCGACCCCGCGCTGGCCGCGCGCCGCACCGAGATCTACCAGGACTTCTTCACGCCGCGGGACGACCCGCACGCCTCACCCACCGTTTTGTAGAAAGAGATTCCCATGCGTCGACATTTCCTGCGCCAGCTGAGCGCCCTCGCGCTGTCCGCCGGCACCGCCAGCCTGCCCGCGCTGGCCCAACCGTCCCAGCCCGCCGGCGAGTTCCGCATCGGCTTCATGCCCTTCGTGCCCTACTCGGCCATCCTGCTCGCACGCCAGAACGGCTGGGTCGAGGAAGAGCTCAAGAAGCTGGGCCACGCCAACACCAGGCTCACGTGGACCCAGTTCGCGGGCGGCCCGCCCGTCAACGAGGCCTTCGCCTCGGGCCACATCGACATCGCCGCGCTGGGCGACACGCCGGCGCTGGTGGGCCACGCCTCGGGCATCGCCAACCGGCTCGTGGGCCTGGCCTACAAGGGCGGCGGCGCGCAGGCCCTGCTGGTGCGCGCCGATTCGCCCTACCGCAGCGTCAAGGAGCTCAAGGGCAAGAAGGTCGCCACGCTGCGCGGCGGCAACGTGCACGAGCTGCTCGTGCTGATCCTGGCCGAGGCCGGGCTCAAGCTCTCGGACGTGGAGTTCATCAACCTCGGCTTGCAGGACATGGGCACGGCGCTGCTCAAGGGCGACATCGAGGCCGCGCTGGCCTGGGACCCGCTGTTCACGCGGCTGGAGACCGAGGGCAGCGCGCGCATCCTGCGCGACGGCCAGGGCCTCAAGAACAACCTGAACCCCATCATCGCCTCGGCCGCCGTGCTCAAGGACAGCCCCGACTTCGTGCGCGCCTACCTGCGCGCGGCCGAGCGCGGCGCGCAGGCCCTGCGCGGCCAGCCCGAGGCCGCGGCCCAGGCGCTGGCGCCGACCTTCGGCCTCACGCCCGCGCAGACGCGCAAGGCCTTCTCGCGCTCGGTCTGGCTGCCGCCCGTGGACGCCGAGGTCCGCGCCGAGCTCACGCGTTCGGTTGGCTTCCTGCTCGACAACCGGCTCGTGCGCAACAGGCTCGATGTCGAGCGCTTCATCGACCTGGGCGCCAGCGCGCTCTGAGCCAAGGTCTGCGAGGTCCCGCCCCATGTCCACGCACGACCGCCTGCACGTCCGCCTTGACGAGGCCGCGCTGCGCAGCTGGCCGCAGGCCCTCGCGCAGGTGCAGCAGCTGGCGCAGCACGGCGTGGCGGCCGTGCTGCTGCCCGTCGTCGCCGCGGGCCTGGAGCCGCTCACGCTGGCCGCCGGCCTCGCTGTACAGACGCAGCGCATCGGCCTCGTGGTCGGCATCGATCCTGCCGTGACACCGCCCTACACGGCCGCGCGCCGGCTCGCGGCGCTGGACCATGCCAGCGCCGGCCGCATGGGCTGGTTCCTGGACGGAGCCACGGATGCCGCGCGCGCGGCCGACTACCTGGCCGCCGTGCTGGCCCTGTGGGACAGCTGGAACGCGGACCTGCACCGCATCGACCGCGCCGCGGGCCGCTACATCGACACCACGGGCATCCGTGCCGCCGACCACCGCGGGCCCTTCTACGCGAGCGCGGGGCCGCTGGACATCCCGCGCCCGCCGCAGGGCCACCCCGTGTTCTACGCCGCGCAGGCCGCGCCGGGTGTGGACATGCTGCTGTCGGGCAACCTCGCCGGCGCCGCGCCTGCCAGCGCCGCGACCGGTCCCCACACCCCCGCCGACACCCCCGCCACGCTGCGTGCGCAGCTGGGCCTGCCTCCTGTGCCTTCCCCCGCCCATGCCCACGCCCGCTGACGGTTTCCCGCTGCTGTTCGTCAACGCGCTGGTCAGCGGCCACCACGAAGGCGCCTGGCGCCATCCCGAGGCCCAGCCCGAACGCCTGCGCGACCCCGCCTACTACCAGGCGCTCGCGCGCACGGCCGAGCGTGGCGGCTTCGATGCGCTGTTCGTGGCCGACTTCTTCGTGCACTACCCCGGCATCGCGCACAGCCCGCGCTGGGAGCTCGACCCGCTGACCGTGCTGGCGGCCGTGGCCACAGCCACCGAGCACCTGGGCCTGATCGCCACGGCCTCGGCCAGCTTCTCGCCGCCCGCGGAGATCGCGCGCGCCTTCAGCACGCTGGACCAACTCAGCGGCGGCCGCGCGGCCTGGAACATCGTGACCAACGGCGAGCCGCGCGCGGCCGCCAACTTCGGCCTCGCGCGGCCCGTGCCGCATGCCGAGCGCTACGCGCGCGCCGAGGGCGCCGTGGACGCCGTGCGTGCGCTGTGGGCCGGCGCTCCGGCCAACGGCCTGCCCGCGCCCGTGCAGCCGCGCCCCGTGCTCGTGCAGGCCGGCTCCTCGCCCGACGGCCGCGACTTCGCGGCGCGCCATGCCGACGTGGTGTTCACGGCCCAGGGCACGCTGGCCGCTGGCCGCGCCTTCCGCGAGGACCTGCGCGCCCGTGCCCGCGCAGCCGGCCGGTCCGACGCGCCACGCGTGGTCGTGGGCCTGAGCCCGTCCATCGGCGCGAGCCGAGCACAGGCGCTGGCCCGCAAGGCCGCGCTGGATGCGCTGATTCCGCCCGCGGCGTCGCTGCAATGGCTGGAGGGCTTCGGCATAGCCCTCGCGGGCCACGAGCTGGACGGCCCGCTGCCGCCGCAGCTCGGCGACGTCACGCAGTTCGAAGGCATCCGCAGCCGCTTCGGCGTGATCGCCGACGTGATCGCACGCGAGCGCCCGGCCAGCGTGCGCGCGCTGCTGCAGCTGCTGGCCGGCAGCCGCGGCCATGCCACGGTGGCCGGCACGCCGCAGGACATCGCCGAGCACATCGCGGCCTGGCATGCGGACGGCGCCGCCGACGGCTTCATGCTGATGCCGCACCTGCTGCCGACCGACCTCACACATTTCGTCGACGCCGTGGTGCCGCTGCTGCGCGCGCGCGGGCTGCGGCCGCCAGGCCCGGCCCGCGGCCCGCTGCGTGAACGCCTGGGCCTCGCGCCGCTGGACTGAACCCCAGCCTTCTTCCTTCCTCTTCCACACATTCCAAGGAATTCTCTCCATGTCCCAACGTCTGATCGGCAAGGTCGCCTTCATCTCCGGCGGCGCACGCGGCCTGGGCGCCTCGCACGCACGCCGCTTCGTGCGCGAGGGCGCGCGCGTGGTCATCGGCGACCTGCTCGAACAGCCGGGCCGCGCGCTGGCCGCGGAACTCGGTGCCGAGCACGCGCTGTTCGTGCGGCTGGACGTGACCGACGAGGCCTCCTGGCAGTTCGCGCTCGAGCAGGCCGAGGCCCGCTTCGGCCCCATCTCCATCCTCGTCAACAACGCCGGCATCCAGAAGCTGGGCGGCGTGCTCGACAGCACGCTGGAGGACTTCGACGCCGTGGTGCAGGTCAACCTGAACGGCACCTTCCTCGGCACCAAGGTCGTCGCGCCCTCGCTGATCCGCGCGGGCGGCGGCAGCATCATCAACGTCTCGTCGATCGCGGGCATGCTGGGCCTGCCCAACACGGTGGGCTACGTGGCGGCCAAATGGGCCGTGCGCGGCATCACCAAGGCCACGGCGCTGGAACTGGCGCCGCACCACATCCGCGTGAACTCCATCCACCCGGGCCGCATCGTGACCGAGCTCACGGCCGGCCTCAACGCGCCGATCCGGCCCAACCAGCTCATCAAGGAGCCGGGCCAGCCCGAGGACATCAGCAACCTCGTGGCCTTCCTGGCCAGCGACGAGTCGCGCTTCAGCACGGGCTCGGAGTTCATCGTCGACGGTGGCCGCTACGTCGGCGAAGCGGACCCGGTGAAATGAACGCCCCCAGTCTGCGCGCGACGCGCTCCGCCAACCCCCTCGAGGGGGCACATCCAGCGGCCTGGCAGAGCCAGTTCCGCGGATGCCGCTGGCATGGCCTGCTCCGCGGCCACTCGCACCGCGGCTGGCTGGCCGCCCCCTTCTTGACCGCAGACGCTTCGTGCCGCGGAAATTCGCGATGACCCACACGACACCCGCATTGGCGCTGCGCCCGCGCTACGACCATTTCATCCACGGCGCATGGGTGCCGGCCAGCGACGGCCGGCTGCTCGACATCGAGGACCCGTCCACGGGCCAGGTCATCGCGCAGAGCGCGCGCGGCACGGCCGCCGACGTGCAGCGCGCCGTGGCCAGCGCCGAGCAAGGCCTGGCCGCCTGGCGTGCACTGGCGCCGGCCGAGCGCGGCCGCGTGCTCGCGCGCATTGCCGCGCAGGTGCGCAGCCACCTCGACGACCTGAGCGCGCTGGAAAGCCTGGACACGGGCAAGCCGACCTGGGTCGCGCGCGCCGAGGTCGAGACCTGCGCGCGCTACTTCGAGTACTTCGCGGGCGTGGCCGACAAGCAGCTCGGCGAGGTGATCCCGGCCAGCGCCGAGCACCTGATGTACGCCCAGCGCGAGCCCTATGGCGTGACGGCCCACATCATTCCCTGGAACGCGCCGCTCACGCAGGCCGGCCGCGGCGCCGCGCCCGCGCTGTGCGCAGGCAACGCCGCCGTGCTCAAGCCCGCCGAGGAAACGCCCATCAGCACGCTGGAGTTCGCGCGATTGGCCGCCCTTGCCGGCCTGCCGCCCGGGGTCCTCAACGTGGTGACGGGCCTGGGCCAGGAGGCCGGCGCCGCGCTCGTGCACCACCCGGGCGTGCGCAAGATCTCGTTCACGGGCTCGGTGGAAACCGGTCGCGTGGTGCTGCGCGCGGCCGCGGACCGCATCGTGCCGGCCACCGTGGAGCTGGGCGGCAAGTCGCCCTTCCTCGTGTTCGACGACGCCGACCTGGACCGCGCCGCGACGCTTGCCATCAAGGCCTTCGTGCTGAACTCGGGGCAGATCTGCTCGGCCGGCACGCGGCTGCTGGTGCAGCGCGGCGTACAGCACGCGTTCACAGCCAGGCTCATCGAGCGGCTGGCCGCGCTGCGCGTGGGTCCGGGCCGCGACAACCTGAACCTGGGGCCGCTGGTCTCGGCACGCCAGCTCGAACGCGTGCAGCGCTACCTGGCCATCGGCCGCGACGAGGGCGCGCGGCTCGTGCACGGCGGCGACCGCCCGGCCGGCGTGCCGGCGGCCGGCCACTACCTGCAGCCCACGCTGTTCACCGAGGGCCACAACGGCATGCGCATCGCGCGCGAGGAGATCTTCGGCCCCGTGGCCGTGGTCATCCCGTTCGACACCGAAGAGGAGGCCGTGGCCATCGCCAACGACAGCGACTACGGCCTGGCCGCGGCCGTCTGGACCGCCGACCTGGGCCGCGCCCACGCGCTGGCCGAGCAGCTCGAGGCCGGCCAGGTCTATGTCAACGACTACCAGCCCATCGGCGTCGAGGCGCCCTTCGGCGGCTACAAGCACAGCGGCTATGGCCGCGAGAAGGGCCTCGCGGCGCTGCACGACTACACAGCCAGCTCAAGACCGTGATCGTGCACAAGGGCCGGCGCGTGCCCGCGGCCTGACCCACACCACCCCGACCACGCTCCCGAGCCCTCCCCGCCTTTCCTTCTTCGCGCGTCCCCACGCCCCTCCCCCATGCTCCGCAGAAGCTTCAGCCTCGCAGCGCTGGCCACGGCCAGCCTGCCCCTTCGCGCGCTCGCGCAGGCCCCCTACCCCGCCTCCCCCGCCTCCCCCGCCTATCCGGCCAAGCCCATCACCATGCTGGTCGGCTTCGCGGCCGGCAGCGCCACCGATGTGGTGGCGCGCGTGGTGTCCAACAGCCTGTCCCAGCAGCTGGGCCAGCCCGTGGTGGTGCAGAACCTCACGGGCGCGGCCTCCACGATCGCCACGGCGGCCGTGGCCCGCGCCGCGCCCGACGGCTACACCTTGACCACGGTGTCGGGCGCGCTGGCCATCGGGCCGGCCGTCTACCACGGGCTCAAGTACGAGGTGGAGCGCGACCTGGAGCCCATCGGCCTGGTCGGTACGCTGCCCACCGTGCTGCTCGTGCGCGATGGCCTGCCCGTGCGCACGCTCGCGGAGTTCATCGCCTACGCGCGGCGCGAAGGCAGCAGGCTCAACTACGGCTCTTCGGGCCTGGGCGGCTCCACGCACCTGGGCACCGAGCTGCTGGGCGAGGCCATCGGTGCGCGGCTCACGCACATCCCCTACCGCGGCAACGGCCCGGCCGGCGCGGCGCTGCTGGCCGGCGAGATCGACGTGCTGCTGGACACGGTCTTGCTGGCCGCGCAGTCCACGCGCACAGGCCGCGTGCGCGCGCTCGCGGTGACGGGCGCGCAGCGCTCGCCCGCGCTGCCCGAGGTGCCGACCTTCGCCGAGGCCGGCCTGCCGGGCTACGACGCCTCCATCTTCTTCGGCCTCATGGGCCCGGCCGGCCTGCCCGCGGCCGTCACCGCACGGCTCAACGCGGCGCTGGCCACCGCGCTGCAGGCGCCCGAGCTGCGGCGCCAGCTCGCCGAGACCGGCGGCCTGCGGCTCACGCCGGGCACGCCGCAGCAGATGCGCGCGCTGGTCCAAGCCGAGCTGGCCAAATGGCAGGCGGTGGCACGCCGATCCGGGATCCAGGCCGAATGAACAATTTGCCAGACACCCCGCACGACACCCCGCGCCAGGGCCCGCTCGCACCCTACAAGGTGCTGGAGATCGGCTCCACCATCGCCGGCCCCTTCTGCGGCCGGCTGTTCGCCGACTTCGGCGCCGAGGTGGTCAAGGTCGAGGCGCTGGAGGGCGACCCCGTGCGCAGCATGGGTCACCATGTGGACGGCCACTCGCTCTACGCGGCCAGCATCCTGCGCAACAAGGCCAATGCGGCCATCGACCTGCGCACGGAGGCCGGGCGCGCGCTGGTGCGCAGTCTCGCGGCGCAGGCCGACGTGCTCATCGAGAACTTCCGCCCCGGCACGCTCGAGAAATGGGACCTGTCGTACGAACGCCTGCGCGCGGACAACCCGGGCCTGGTGCTCGTGCGCATCAGCGGCTACGGCCAGACCGGCCCCTACGCCGGCCGGCCCGGTTACGGCGTGATCAGCGAGGCCATGAGCGGCCTGCGCAGCGTGACGGGCGATGCCGACCGCCCGCCCGCGCGCATGAACACCTCGCTGACCGACTACCTGACCGGCCTGTACGCGGCCTTCGGCACCCTGGCGGCGCTGGACCACCGCAACCGCACGGGCCAAGGCCAGGTCGTCGATGCCGCGCTCTACGAATGCGGCTTCAGCCTCATGGAGCCGCATGTGGGCGCCTACGCGCACCGCGGCGTGGTGGCGCAGCGCACGGGCTCGGCGCTGCCGGGCTCGGTGCCCAACAACCTGTACGCCACGGCCGACGGCCGGCACCTGCACATCGCGGCCATGGCCGATGCCGTGTTCCGGCGCCGGTGCGGCGCGATCGGCCAGCCCCTGCTGGCCGAGGACCCGCGCTTTGCCGCGGCCGCCGCGCGCGTGGGCCAGGCCGCCGCGCTGGACGCCATCGTGGGCGCCTGGGTGGCCAGCCGCACGCTGGACGAGGCCGAGGCCG
>DATKFT010000379.1:0-1906 GCA_035544335.1 Pseudorhodoferax sp. | reverse complement strand
CCTGCAGGCTGCCACCGGTGGGGCAGCAAAGCGCTCGCGCACCGAGACGGCTATGCGCGCGTTACTGGGCACGCCCCAGCGCTTGGAGACCGCCCCCTTGGGGCCGTCCTGGCGGATGCGGCGCACCAGCCGTTTGACCTGGCGCACCGACACGTTCAGCCACGCCGCGGCGTCCGCCTGGGCCATCGTGCGCTCGATGACATGCATGATCACCGCATACCGGTCCGCCTCCTTCAAACTCATCGCTACCGCCTCGGCCATGATCGCCCCAATAAGCCAAAGGGGACATTTGAATCTGGGCCAAAGGGGACATTACGACTTTGCGCTGTCATCCCGACGCCCGCTATTGACAACGCGTCTGCTTTGCCTCAAAGTCTATACCTAACGAACGCTTGCTTTGTATGTCCAGACCCAACCTTGCCCGGTCACCCCGAGCCGACAACCGATTGCCTGAACTGTTGGACGCCGCCGCGCGCCTCTTCGCACGCCGTGGATATGCAGCGACCTCCATGCGAGACATCGCCGTCGAAGTCAAGATGTTGTCGGGCTCGCTCTACTACCACTTCCCCTCCAAGGAAGAGTTGCTGATCGCCGTTTATCAGGCTGGCGTGCTGGAGCTGGAGAAGGCGGCCGTGGAAGCCGTGGAGAGGGAAACGGATCCGTGGGCGCGCTTGGAGGCACTGTGCAAGGCTCATCTGGAAACCGTTTTGCGCGACAGCGACTACGCCCAGGTCCTGATCCGCGTCTTGCCTGACGACATTCCCCAGGCGGCGAATCGCCTGCGGGAACTTCGCGACACCTACGAACAGGTGTTCCGCACTGTCGTGGCGCAGTTGCCGCTCTCCGCGGGTACGGATCGACGCGCCCTGCGTTTGATGCTTATTGGCGCGCTCAACTGGGCGACGCTGTGGTTCAACCCCGATGGACGCGACTCCCCACGCGTTCTCGCGCGCAAGTTTGTGGGGCTAGTGAAGGAAACACAACATGGCTGAACGTCCACCTAGGGTGATCGTTACAAAGATCGGTTTTGATGGGCACGACCGGGGCAGCCGGGTGATCGCGGCATGCCTCCGAGATGCGGGCATGGAGGTGATCTACACCCCGCCCTGGCAGGAGATTCCCACCGTCGTCAAGCTCACGATGGAAGAGGACGCCGACGTCATCGGCATCTCGTCACTTGCCACCGATCACCTCATCGTGCCCAAGCTGGTGGCGGCGCTGCGGGAGGCGGGGCTGTCCGATGTGCAGGTCATCGTCGGCGGCATCGTGCCCGCCAAGGACGAAGCGATGCTGCTGGAATGCGGCGTGGCCGAGGTATTTCATCCCGGCACGTCGTTGGACGATGTTGTCGTTTCTGTGCGGGCGCTTGCCGAAAAGCGTCGCACCATACAAGGAGCATCGACATGAGCAGCCAGCACAGCGTGAATGGCCACGCGCAGTGGGAAGCCGAATTCTCCAAAGGCGTGGTTGGAGACGCCACCATCCACAACCGGTCGGGCATCGCCATCAAGCCGCTGTACACCCCGCAGGATCAAGGCGGCACCTACGAGGAATCGTTGGGGTATCCCGGCCAGTACCCGTACACACGCGGCATCTACTCCACCATGTACCGGGGGCGCAGTTGGTCCCAGCGCCAGCTCATCGGGCTTGGCGTTCCCGAAGACTACAACCTGCGCGTCAAGGAGATGCTCGAGCTGGGCGCGTCCGCGTTGTCGCTCATTCCATGCAACTCGGTGTTCCGTGGGTACGACGCCGACAGCGTACCCTCGGAATTGCTTGGTACGTGCGGAACGGTCATCAACCACGTGGAAGACATGCAGGTCGCCCTCGACGGCGTGCCCATCGGCGATCTCTCCACGGCCATGAACGACCCTTCGCCCTTCACGCTGCTGGCGTTCGAGCTGGC
>DATKFT010000378.1:0-6682 GCA_035544335.1 Pseudorhodoferax sp. | reverse complement strand
GAGCTCGTGACCGAGTACCCGGGCCGCCGCGGCAGCACGCGCGCGGTGGACGGTGTCAGCTTCGACATCGCGCCGGGCGAGACGCTGGGCCTGGTCGGCGAGTCGGGCTGCGGCAAGTCCACGCTCTCGCGCACGCTGCTGCGCCTGCTGGCGCCCACCAGCGGCAGCATCCTGCTGGCCGGCACCGAGCTGGCCGGGCGCACGCAGCGCCAGCTGCTGCCCTGGCGCCGGCGCATCCAGATGGTGTTCCAGGACCCCTACGCCTCGCTGAACCCGCGGCGCACGGTGCACGACATCCTGGACAGCGTGCTCGTGGTCCACGGCGAGCGCGAACGCGCCGCGCGCGGCCAGGCGATCGCGCGCATGCTCGACCGCGTGGGCCTGCCCGCCGACGCCGCGCAGCGCTACCCGCACGAGTTCTCGGGCGGGCAGCGCCAGCGCATCGGCATCGCGCGTGCGCTGATCCTCAAGCCCTCGCTCGTGGTGCTGGACGAGCCCGTCTCGGCGCTGGACGTGTCCATCCAGGCCCAGATCCTGAACCTGCTGGTCGAGCTGCGGCAGGACTTCGACCTGTCCTACCTGTTCATCTCGCACGACCTGGCCGTGGTGCGCTACATCGCCGACCGCGTGCTCGTGATGAACGCCGGCCGCATCGTGGAGTCGGGCCCGGTCGACACCGTGTGGGAGCAGCCCCGGCACGCCTACACGCAGCGCCTGGTCGCGGCCGTGCCGCGTGCGCGGGACCGGCATGACGCACCGCCCGCCCAGGATGGCGCGCGCGGCCCCGCCGAGCGCGCCGAGGCCGACGCGCCCTGGCCGGTCGCCGCCTGAGCGCCATGGCACAGCCTGTGCCCGCGCGCGGCGCCCGGCGCCCCTGTTGACCCGCTGACCCGCTGACCCGCTGAAGCCCGGCCGGATCCGGCCGGTCGCAGCGGCGGCTCGGCCCGTTTTTCCCGTCCGTCCTTCCACCCGAAAAACCATGACCCTGTCCAGACGCCATTTCGTGTACAGCACCTTCGGCACGGCGCTGCTGAGCAATGCCGCGGCCCTGCACGCGCAGGAGACGCCGCGCCGCGGCGGCACGCTGCGCTTCGTCATCAACCCCGAGCCCAGCACGCTCAACAACTTCAACACCACGGAAGGGCCGGCGATCCAGGCCAGCACCAAGGTGCACGAAGGCCTGCTGAGCTACGACTTCGAGCTCAAGCCCAGGCCGCAGCTGGCCACGGCCTGGACCGTGAGCCCGGACGGGCTGGAGTACCGCTTCACGCTGCGCCAGAACGTCAAGTGGCACGACGGCAAGCCCTTCACGGCCGACGACGTGGTGTTCTCGATCCAGACGCTCAAGGCCTTGCACCCGCGGGGCCGCACGACCTTCTCCAACCTCAAGGAGGTCAAGGCCGCTGGCGCGCACCTGGTCGTGCTCACGCTGACGCGGCCCGCGCCCTACCTGCTGCAGGCGCTCGCGGCGGCCGAATCGCCCATCGTGGCGCGCCATGTGTACGAGGGCAAGGGCGACCCGCTGTTCAACCCGGCCAACAGCGCGCCGATCGGCACGGGGCCCTTCGTGTTCAAGGAATGGGTGCGCGGCAGCCACATCCGCTTCGTGCGCAACCCCGACTACTGGGAGCCGGGCAAGCCCTACCTGGACGAGGTGCTCGTGCGCATCATCCCGGACAGCGCCTCGCGCTCGAACGCGTTCGAGGCCGGCGAGGTCGACCTGGGCGGCACCACGCCCGTCGCGCCCTCGGATGTCGAGCGCCTGTCCCAGCTGTCGCACATCGGCCTGGAGCGCCGCGGCGCCGAGTACGCGCCCACGGTCTACGGCATCGAGTTCAACCTGGACAACCCCTTCCTGGCCCACAAGAAGGTGCGCCAGGCCATCGCCCATGCCATCGATCCCGAGGCCGGGCGCAAGAGCGCGTGGTACGGGCAGGGCAGGCCCACGTCCAGCATCGTGAGCCCCACGCTCAAGGAGTTCTACCACCCCGGCATCAAGACCTACGCCTTCGACCCCAAGAAGGCCGAGCAGCTGCTCGACGAGGCGGGCTTTGTGCGCAAGGGCCGCACGCGCTTCACGCTCACGCACGACTACCAGCCCTTCGGCACCGGCTTCAAGCTGACCGGCGACTACCTGCGCGCGGCGCTGGCGCGCGTGGGCATCGACGTGACCGTGCGCGGGCAGGACTGGCCGACCTACCTCAAGCGCGTCTACACCGACCGCGACTTCGACTTCACGAACCACCCGTTCACGAACATGTTCGACCCCACGGTGGGGCTGCAGCGCTTCTTCACGAGCGACAACTTCCGCAAGGGCGTCGCGTTCACGAACGGCAGCCACTATGCGAACCCGGAGATCGACCGCCTGTTCGCGTCCATCGCGGTCGAGAGCAAGCGCGAGGAACGCCAGCGCCTGATCTTCAAATTCCAGGACATCGTGGCCGAGGACCTGCCCGTGATCCCGCTGCTGCTGGCGCCCGAGGTCACGCTCTACAACAAGAAGGTGGTCGACCACACGGTGAACGCGCACGGCGTGTCCGCCAACTTCGCGGACGTCTGGCTCAAGGGCGCCTGAGCCGGCGCGCGGTGGTGGCCGAGCGCGCGGGCTCGGTCGCACCGTCTCCAAGCGCTTGCTGGCCGAGGATCCCGGGCCGGCGGCCGCTCTGCGGGGCCAGCGCGCCTGATCAGAGTTTGGGGGGAACTAGAGGGGCCCCACGACGGGGCTGCCGAAGGCGGCAGGCCCAGTGCACCGCGCAGTCTCTGTCGCGAGACGGACCCGCAGCGCAACGCCGCACGGCGTCTTGGGGGCCTTGGCCGAACCGGGCTGGCTCGGCATCGCCATGCCCGAGGCGTTCGGTGTGCTGGATCCCGCGGCCCGCGCCCGTGAGTCCGCAGCCCATCCTGTGCTTCACCGCCGGGAAGGTGCCGGGCCTGCCCAGGTCCTGCTGACGCCGATCAACGCCGATCGGCGCCGATCGACAGTAAGGCACGGCGGCCGGTGCCTGTCCGCGGCAGGCCCGGCCCGGGGGCTCACTTCGCGTAGATCTGGTCGAAGCTGCCGCCGTCGGCGAAGTGTTCCTTGTCGGCCTTGGTCCAGCCGCCGAAGGCCTGGTCGATCGTGAACAGGTTCAGCTTGGGGAACTGCGCCGCGTACTTGGCCTTGGCCTTGTCCGAGACCGCGGGGCGGTAGAAGTGCTTGCCGGCGATGTCCTGGCCTTCTTCGGAGTACAGGTACTTGAGGTATTCCTCGGCCACGGCGCGCGTGCCCTTCTTGTCGACGTTCTTGTCGACCACGGCCACCGCGGGCTCGGCCAGGATGCTCAGCGAGGGGGCGACCACGTCGAACTTGGCGCCGAATTCCTTGTCGAGCAGGTAGGCCTCGTTTTCCCAGGCGATCAGCACGTCGCCCTGTGCGCGCTGCGCGAACGTGATCGTGGAGCCGCGTGCGCCGGTGTCGAGGATGGGCACGTTCTTGTACAGCGCGGCCACGAATTCCTTGGCCTTGGCATCGCTGCCGCCGTTCTTGCGCTTGGCGTACTCCCAGGCCGCCAGGTAGTTCCAGCGCGCGCCGCCCGAGGTCTTGGGGTTGGGTGTGATCACGCTGACGCCGGGCTTGACCAGGTCGTCCCAGTCCTTGATGTTCTTGGGGTTGCCCTTGCGCACGGCGAAGACGATGGTCGAGGTGTAGGGCGAGGCGTTGTGCGGCAGGCGCTTTTGCCAGTCGGCCGCCAGCCAGGCGCCGTTCTTGACCAGCGCGTCGGTGTCGCCGGCCAGCGCCAGCGTGGCCACATCGGCGTCCAGGCCGTCGATGATGGAGCGGGCCTGCTTGCCCGAGCCGCCGTGCGACTGCTTGATCGTCACGTCCTGGCCGGTCTTGGCCTTCCAGTACTTGGCAAAGGCCTTGTTGTAGTCCACGTACAGCTCGCGCGTGGGGTCGTAGGAGACATTGAGCAGCGTGACCGGCGCGGGCTGCGCCTGGGCCGCGACGGGTCCCAGGGCGGCGCCGAAGCTCAGTGCCAGCGCGGCGCGCGAGGCGAGGGACAGGAGGTGGCGGCGTGTACGCATGGGAGTGGTTCGCGGAGATCGTTGGAGATGCGCCGATTCTGGAAGTCAGCCGTTCAAACAGGAACGATTGAATCGTCGGTAACTTATGACCGCCGTGTCTAAGAACGTGTTCAGGGTCGGGCCGCCGCAGCGGCCCTGCAGGCCAGCGCCGCGTCGTGGCGGTCCCGCTGGCGCGCCGGGCCGGCCGGCTGCTATCGTTGGTGCATGACAGCATCCACCACGGCGGGGCCGAGCGCCCGCAAACTCGCCAAGCTGCAGCATGGCAACCCGAAGTCGCGCTTTCGGATCGCCGACATCGACCCCTCGGACAAGCCCTTCTCGGGCGGCGACAAGGCCGGCGACAAGGCCCAGATCGAGGCGCTGGCGCTGGAACTCGATGGGCTGCAGAACCTGTTCTATGCCGACAGGCGCTTCAAGCTGCTCATCGTGCTGCAGGGCATCGACACCAGCGGCAAGGACGGCACGCTGCGCAGCGTGTTCGGCCGCATGAGCCCGCTGGGCGTGCGCGCCGTGGGCTGGAAGGCCCCGACCGAGGAGGAGCGCGCGCGCGACGTGTTCTGGCGCATCCACCGCGAGGTGCCGCGCACGGGCGAGATCGTGGTGTTCAACCGCAGCCACTACGAGGACGTGCTGGTGCCCGTGGTGCACGGCTGGATCACGCCCGAGCAGCAGCGCCAGCGCTACGCGCAGATCAACGACTTCGAGCGCATGCTCTGCGAGACCGGCACCGTGCTGTGCAAGTTCTTGCTGCACATCGGCAAGGACGAGCAGCGCGAGCGGCTGCAGGCCCGCCTGGACGACCCGACCAAGCGCTGGAAATTCCAGCCCGAGGACCTAACCGTGCGCGCGCAGTGGGACGACTACCAGCGCGCCTACCAGGACGCGGTGGCTGCCACGGGCACGCCCTGGGCGCCCTGGACCGTGGTGCCGGCCAACTCCAAGACCCACCGCAACCTCATGATCGCCACGCTGCTCAAGCGCAGGCTCGAGGGCCTGGGCCTGCGCTACCCGCCCGACGCGCCCGACCTGCCGGCCGGCGAGGTCGTGTGAGCAGCGCGGCGCCGGCGCCGCCAGCCCCGCCGACGCCAGCGCTGCCAGGCTGGCGCGTGCGCATCGTGCCGGTGGTCGTGGCCTGCCCGCTGTTCCTGCAGAACCTAGACACCTCGGTCATGGCCACCGCGCTGCCCAGCATCGCGCGCGCACTGGGCGTGGAGCCGCTGCGGCTGAACCTCGCGATCACGAGCTACCTGCTGAGCCTGGCCGTGTTCCTGCCCGTGTCGGGCTGGTGCGCCGAGCGCTTCGGCGCGCGCCGCGTGTTCTGCTGGGCCATCGCGCTGTTCTCGCTGGGCTCGGCACTGTGCGGCATGGCGCACTCGCTGCACCAGCTCGTGGCCTTCCGCATCCTGCAGGGCCTGGGCGGCGCGCTCATGGTGCCCGTGGGCCGGCTGATCCTGCTGCGCAGCGTGCCGCCCGCGCTCATGGTGGGCGCCATGGTCTGGTTCACGGTGCCGCCCACCATCGGGCGCATGCTGGGGCCGCTGTTCGGCGGCGCCATCGTGAGCTTCACCTCGTGGCGCTGGATCTTCCTCGTCAACGTGCCCTTCGGCCTGCTGGGCATCGCGCTGGCGCTCAGCTTCCTGCCCGCGCCGCCGCGCGGCGGGCCGGCGCCCCGGCAGCCGCGGTTCGACGGCATCGGCTTCGGCCTGCTGGCGCTGGGCCTGACCTGCGTGCTGGGCGCCACCGAGGTCGCCGGCAAGGGCCTGGTGTCTGGTTCGCTCGAGTGGGTGGTCGCCGGCCTCGGCCTGCTGGCGCTGGCCGGCTATGTCTGGCGCAGCCGCCGCCTGGCCGAGCCGCTGATCGACCTGACCATCCTGCGCCACCCGACCTACCGCGCCTCCATCGTCGGCGGCATGCCGCTGCGCATCGCGATCGGCGCCTCGCCCTTTTTGCTGCCGCTCATGATGCAGCTCGGCTTCGGGCTGTCGCCCCTTGCGTCCGGCATGATCACCGTGGCCACGGCCATCGGCTCGCTGGCCACGCGCGTGGTGGTGGCGCGCACGATCGGCTACGTGGGCTTCAAGCCGCTGCTGCTGGGCACCACGGCCACGACCAGCCTGCTGTACGCGAGCTACAGCCTGTTCACGCCCGCGACACCGCATGCGCTGATCTTCGCCACGCTGATGCTGGGCGGCCTCGTCAACTCCATGGGCATGGTGGCGCTGCAGACCCTGGGCTTCTCGGAAATTCCCAAGCCGCGCTTGAGCCATGCGACCACACTCGCGAGCATGGCGCAGCAGCTCTCGCTGTCGCTGGGCGTGCTGATGGGCGCCACGCTGCTGGCGTGGGCCGCGCTGTGGCGCGGCGGCGATCCGGCCCAGCTGCAGCCCGGTGACTTCGCGCCGGCCTACTGGTGCATCGGTGCGATGACCATGCTCTCGCTGCTGTGGTTCGTGCGGCTGGACCGCGATGCGGGCGCCGAGATGCGCGGGCCGGCGCGCTGAGCTGCGGCCTGCGCCGCGACGGTGTGCGCCTCAGGGCAGGCGCAGGTCGGCCGTGCCGGGCCGCAGCTGGCGCGGGTACTCGCGCGTGGTGTCCAGGCAGCCGCCTTCCAGGTACT
>DATKFT010000377.1:0-1696 GCA_035544335.1 Pseudorhodoferax sp. | reverse complement strand
CTGCTGGGCTGGAACCTGTGCTTCGTGCACGGCGGCAAGCTCATCGACAAGTACATCGGCCTGTCCTACCCCGCCGCGCGCGAGGCCGACCTCTACTTCGTGAGCTGGATGGTGAACCTCGAGTACGCGATCGAGCAGGGCCTGACGCACTACGTGGCCGGCTGGACCGACCCCGAGGTCAAGGCCCAGCTGGGCGCCAGTTTCACGTTCACGCGCCACGCGGTCTTCATCCGCAACCCGGTCCTGCGCGCGCTGGGACGGCGCTTCGCAGGCCACTTCGAAAGCGACCGCCAATGGAGCGAGAAGACATGAGCGCCGCGCCGGGCCGCCCCGGGCAAGCGCGCTCCCGCTTGGCGGGACAGGCCGCAGGCCGAAGGGTGCACCCATGAGCGCCGCGTTCGCCCCCGTGGTGCTCGACGTGGACGGCTCGGTCGGCCCGCTGGCCGGCGAGCGGCGCCTGCCGCTCGCGCACTGGCAGGAGGGCGTGCGCTTCGGCTGCGGCCTCGCCACCTTCCGGCGCTTTGCGCAGGACATGCAGCGGCAGCTGCCCGCCGAACACGGCACGGTGTTGATGGGCAGCGGCGACTTCCACCACCTCTCGTGGCCGCTGATCGAGCAGCGCATCGCGGCCGGCGGCTTCTCGCCCGCGCGGGCGCTGCGCGTGGTGGTGCTGGACAACCACCCCGACAACATGCGCTTTCCCTGGGGCGTGCACTGCGGCTCCTGGGTGCGCCGCGTGGCCCTGCACCCGGCCGTGGCCCATGTGCATGTGGCCGGCATCACTTCGCAGGACATCGGACGCGGCCATGCCTGGGAGAACTACCTCGCACCGCTGCGCGCCGGCAAGCTCAGCTACTGGAGCTGTGGCGTGGACACGGCCTGGGCCGCGCGCGTGGGCGCGCAGCAGGCCTTCCGCAGCTTCGCCAGCGTGGCCGAGCTCACGCAGCAGCTGGCCCGCATGCTGGCCGCGCAGCCGCAGCCGACCTACCTCAGCATCGACAAGGACGTGTTCGCGCCCGAGGTCGTGCGCACCAACTGGGACCAAGGCCGCATGCAGGAAGACCAGGCCCTGGCCATCGTCGCTGCGCTGTCCGGCCAGCTCGCGGGCAGCGACATCACGGGCGATGTCTCGTCCTGGCGCTACAGCACCTGGTGGAAGCGGCTCATGAGCGCAGGCGACGGCCAGGACACCGAGATCGACGCCGCCACGCTGGCCGACTGGCAGGCCGGCCAGCATGCTCTGAACCAGCGCCTGGTGGACCGCATCGCGCAGGCGCAGGCCCGGGCCTAGGCGCTGCCGATCGCGCGCCATGGTGGCGCGCTACCATGGCCGCAAACCGCTTCGGGAACCGGCATGTCCTCCTCCGACATCCAACTGCTGCTGACCGCCCTGGTCAGCGTGCTCGCCCTGGTCGCCCTCATCGTGTCGCGCGTCCGCATGCACCCGCTGCTCGCGCTGCTGATCGTCTCGGTGGGCGTGGGTTTCGCGGCGGGCATGGCACCCGAGGCCGTCCTCAAGAGCATCGCCGACGGCGCGGGCAAGACGCTGGGCGCCGTGGGTGTGGTGATCGCGCTGGGCGCCATGCTGGGCAAGATCCTGGCCGACTCGGGCACCACCGAGCGGCTGGCCAGCGCGATCCTGCGCCACACGCCCGAGCGTGCGATCCCCTGGGCCATGACCCTGGTCGCCTTCGTG
>DATKFT010000376.1:0-14522 GCA_035544335.1 Pseudorhodoferax sp. | reverse complement strand
TCACGGGCGCGAGCTGCGTGGACGCCTACGCACCGGCCAGCGGCAACCCGGCCACGCCCCTGGGCACGCTGACCGGCAGCCGCATGGACATCGCGGCGGCCAACAACACGCGCAGCGCGAACCTGCTCTGCACCTTCCGCAACTCCTGGGTGCTCGCGCAGGACGACAACGCCGCCACGCCGCCCGGCGTCTCGCTGGCCGGCACCAGCGTGCTGGCCAACGACGCGGGCGCCTCGCTGGCCATCACCACGCTGAACGGCAGCGGCTGCGGCGCGTTCCCGTGCGTGCGTGCGCTGGCGCTGGGCAATCTGTCGATGAACGCCGACGGCAGCTATGTCTTCGACCCCACGCCTGGTCTGGCGGGCATCGCCACCGTGCCCTACGGCGTGGTCGATCCCGAGAACGTTGCGGGTGCTGCCAGCCTGGCGATCCGCATCGACCCCACGGCCACGGCCAATCCGGACACGGGCACCGCGACGGCCGGCAGCAACAGCACGCCGATCGCCAATGTCGCGGCCAACGACCAGGTCAATGGCGTGCCGGCCACGCTGGGGGCCGGTGGCAACGCGGTGGTCTCCACGGTGGGCGCCTGGCCCGCCGGGCTCGCGCTGGACCCGAACACGGGCGCCGTCACGGCCACGGCGGGGCTGCCGCCCTCGGTCGCCTACGTGCTGGACTACCGGTTGTTCGGCCGTGTGCCGCCTGCGCAGTGCGCGAACGCCCAGGCCACGGTGCTGATGCTGCCGCTGGCCGACATGGGTGTGACGCTGCAGGTGCCGTCTTCGCGGCCGCCCGACACGCCCGTGCAGGCCGGCTTCACGTGCACCAACCATGGCCCCATCGCGGCGGTCGGCGCAAGCTGCAGCCTGGCGCCCATCAGCGGCGCCAGCGTGAGCTGCACGCCTGCGGCCATCCCCAACCCGCTGCCCGTGGGCGGAGCGATCGCCTGCAGCGTCACGATCCCGGCCTCGGCCTTCGCTTCGGGCACGCCGCTGGTGTTGCAGGCCACGGCCAGCAGCAGCACGCCCGACCATGTGCCGGCCAACAACACCGCGCAGGCGCAGCTGCCGACCGCGCCGACGGCGATCCCGGTGGGCGGGCCCATGCTGCCGCTGATGGGTCTGGCCCTGGCGGCGCTGGCCGCTTTGCGGCTGCGGCGCCGACGGTGAGGAGGGGCTGGTAGGAGGTCAGGCCCGGCGGTAGGCCGCCAGGGCCTGGGCGCTCCAGCTGTTGCCCGTGCCGCTGCCCAGTTGGGCGAGCTGGTTGGCCGTGCTCACGACGGCGGCCTGCTGCGCCTGCAGGGCCTGCGCGCGCTGGCCCAGGCGGCTCAGCGAGGTGTTCAGGCGGCTGTCCTGCGACAGGCTCTTGCTGGCGCTGCCCGCGATGCCCTCGGCCAGCTTGGTGAGTGGTCCCCGGTCTGGCGCGGGCTGCTTGGCCAGCGCGGCGGCCAGCGCCTTGGTGTCCAGCGCGAGCGTGCCGTTCTCCTGGCGCGTGAGGCCGAGCTGGGCCAGCCCGGCGGAGGGCGTCGTGAGCTTGTCGATGGCGCTGCGCAGCTCGCGCTGTGCGCGGTCGGCGCTGCCGTCGCTGCGCGTGCTGCTGGCCGTGGCGCCGCTCGTGAGGCTGGCGTTGTAGGCCGCCACCATCTTCTCGAGCGCGGCCTGCACCGCCTTGGGATCGCTGTCGGCCGTCAGGGCTGCGACTTGCCTGGCTGCGCTGCCCAGGCCATCCAGGTCGGACTTGAACTTGCCGAGCGCGGACAGCGAGGCCGTGGCGGTCTGCGACTGCGCCGTGATGCGCTGGTGGACCTGGGCCAGGGCCGGCGAGATCTTGCCGATCTTCTCGCTCTCGCTGGACTTGGTGCCCGACGAGGTCTGCTGCGTGGTGCCCGACAGCTTGGCCTGTGCCTGCGCGAGCAGGGCTTGCACGTTGACGGTGCCAGTTCGCATGGTGCCTCTCCGCCCGGGGGGCCGCTGCGGAACATGGCGGCGCGTCCCATGGGGTCGCAGCGAGCATAGCGAGCGCTGCGCGCCGCCATGCCCGGAAATGGCGGGTGAAGACCGGCCAACTCGCGCTGGGCCGGGCTCAGCGCAGCGCCTGGACCCAGCGCTGGTAGAGCTGCTGCAGTGCGGCTGTCATGGCCGCGGTGCGCGCGGGCAGGTCGCGCTGCAGGTCCGCGGGATCGGAGGCCGCCGGGTTGCCGGCCGCGTGCTGGCGGCGCAGCTGCGCGCC
The DNA here is from genome assembly GCA_035544335.1 of Pseudorhodoferax sp. Classification (GTDB taxonomy): domain Bacteria; phylum Pseudomonadota; class Gammaproteobacteria; order Burkholderiales; family Burkholderiaceae_C; genus Pseudorhodoferax. The sequence continues at coordinate 12,293 of DATKFT010000376.1, read as the reverse complement.
GTTGTGCTGCAGGTACAGGTCCACGAGTTCGGGCGTCATCTCCAGGTGCGACTGCACGAGCAGGTGCCGGCCGTGCAGCACGAAGGCCTGGTTGGCGCAGTGCGGCGCGCTGGCCAGCTGCTGCGCGCCGGGCGGCGGCACGAAGGTGTCGCCATGCCATTGGAAGGTCTCCAGCGTGCGGCCCGCGAACGGGCCCCACCAGTCGCGTGCGCAGGCGTCGTCGGCCGTGTCGAGGGGGTTCCAGCCGATCTCGGGCCGCTGGTGCGCGTGCACGCTGCCGCCCAGCGCGAGCGCCGTGAGCTGGCTGCCCAGGCAATGGCCGGCCACGGGCAGGCCGCGCGCGTCGGCGTCGCGCACCAGGGCCAGCTCCTGGGCGATCCAGGGCAGCTCGTCGTGCACGCCCATGTAGCCGCCCATCAGCACGAGGCCGCTGAAGGCCGCGGTATCGGTGGGCACGGGCGCGCCGTGCAGGATGGGCACCAGCTGCACGGTGCAGCCCAGCGCGGCGAGGATGGGCAGCACGGTGCCGGGGGCGCCCAGCGGCGTGTGCTGCAGCACGGCGACGGGCTTCATGCCGCCGCCACCCGGGCCTCGATGCGGCGGCCGAAGTCCAGCACCAGTTCGTCCGCGTAGCGGCGGCCGGTGATCTGCACGTTGAACGGCAGGCCTTGCGCGTCCTGTCCCAGCGGCTGGCTCAGCGCGGGCTGCTGGGTCAGGTTGAACAGGTAGGCCAGGCTGTTGTCCGCAAACCAGTTGCGGGGCTGCGCCGCGGGCTGTGCGGCCAGCAGCGGTGCCGTGGTCGGCGTGGCCGGCGTGAGCTGCAGGTCCAGCTCGGCGAACTGCAGCGCCACGCGGCCGGCCAGCGCGCGCAGGCTGGCGCGCGCACGCGCCAGCGTGGCCGGTGCCTGGGCGGCGCCCTCTTCCCAGAGCTGGCGCAGGGCCGGGTCCAGCAGGTCGCGCTGCGCATCGCTCCAGTCGACGAAGGACTCGTGCACGCGCGAGGCCCAGACTGTCCACATCGCGTCCACGCCGGCCAGGTCTTCGCGCGGCTGCGCGACCAGCACATGGCCGGCGTCGGACAGCTGGTCCAGCAGGCGCCGGTAGGCCTGGGCGATCTCGGGCTGCCAGTCGGCGCTGGCCTCGACCCAGCCGATGCGCAAGCGGGTCGGGGGTGCGGGGCGCGGCCGCGTGCTGCGCGGGTACAGCGACGCGGGGTCGCGCGCGTCGGGCTGGGCCAGCACGGCCATCGCCGTGGCGCAGTCCGCCACGCTGCGCGTGAACGGACCGAAGTGCGCGAACTCGGCGAACGCGCTCTGCGGCGCGGCCGGGATCGCGCCGTGGCTGGGCTTGAAGCCGACCACGCCGCACCACGAGGCCGGCAGGCGCACCGAGCCGCCGGCATCGCTGCCGATGGCGAGCGGCCCCCAGCCGGCCGCGATCTGGGCCGCCGCGCCGCTGCTGGAGCCGCCCGCGCTGCGGGCCGGGTCGCGCGGGTTGCGCGTGGTGCCGCTGTGCGGGTTGTGGCTGTCCACGCACCAGCCGAACTCGGTGGTGCTGGTCTTGCCGAACAGCACGGCGCCGGCCGCGCGCAGCTGGGCCACGAGCGGGGCGTCCTGCGCGGCCGGCGGGTCGCCGGCCGTGCTGCGCGAGCCGCGCCGCGTGGGCCAGCCCGCCACGGGCAGCAGGTCCTTGATGGACACGGGAACGCCGTCCAGCGGGCCCAGGGGCTGGCCCTGCTGCCAGCGCCGCGCCGAGGCGCGGGCCTGGTCCAGCGCCGTTTCAGCGTCCAGGTGGCAGAAGGCGTTGATGCCACGCGCATCGGCCGCGATGGCCGTCAGCAGCGACTGCAGCACCGACTCGGGCCCATGCACGCCGCGCGCGTAGGCGGCGTTCAGCCCCGCGATGTCGAGCTGCCATGCGGGCGTTTCCATCTCAGTTTCCCACGGCGCCGCGCGCCACCCGCAGGACACGCGACCCGCTCGCAAGCAACGGTTCCAAGGGCCGCGGAGCAGGCCATGCCAGTGCAGCCGCGGGGCCGGCTTCGCCGGACCGCTGGGTGCGCCCCTGGAGGGGTATGGGACTTCCACACGCAGTGAGGAAGTCCAAACGGGGTGGTGTCATCTCAGCGCTTGGCGGGGAAGGTCTCGAACTCGACGTTGGCCAGCACCTCGCCGACCTTCTCGACGCGGCGGATGTACTGGTCCTGCACGATGTCGCGCGTCTTCGCGTCGATGGCGATGCGCCCGCGCGGGCTGTCCAGCTGCAAGCCCTTCATGGCCTCCAGCAGCGCGGGGCCGTCGGCCTTGCCGCCGGTCTTCTTGAGCGCGGCGTAGATCGCGGCCATGCCGTCGTAGGCCGCCACGGCCATGATGGTGGGGCGGGCCTTGGCATCGCGCTGGGCCTTGAAGTCCTGCACGAAGCGTGCGTTGAGCTCGGACTTGTGGTGCATGGAGTAGGGGTAGACCGTGGTCAGGCCCAGCGCACGGTCGCCGATGGTGTCGATGATGGCCTCGTCGACGATGTCGCCCGTGCCCACGAGCTGGACACCGGCCTGCTCCAGGCCCTTCTCGCGGAATTCGCGGATGAAGGCCGGCGCCACGTCGCCGCCGTTCACGAACGCGAACAGCAGGTCGGGCTTGGCGTCCTTGACGCGCTGCATGTAGGGCGAGAAGTCCAGCGTGACGACCGGCGTGCGCACGGCACCCACGATCTCGCCGCCCGCCTTCTTGTAGGCGGCCAGGAAGGCCGCCTCGGCGTCGTGGCCGGGCGCGTAGTCGGCCACGATCACATAGGCCTTCCTGGAGCCCTTCTGCGCGGCCCATTGCGCGATCGGCGGCACCGTGTCGGGGTAGCCGAACGAGGTGCGCACCATGTAGGGCGACTTGGACGTGAGATCGGCTGCGGCCGCGTTCATGACCACCATGGGCACCTTGGCCTGCGTGGCGATGGGCGCGACCGACAGCGCGTTGGGCGTGAAGCCGAAGCCGGCCAGCACGCTGACCTTGTCGCGCACGACCAGCTCCTGCGCCATGCGCTTGGCCAGCTCGGGGTTGGGGCCGCCCACGTCCTTGAGGACGATCTCGACCTTGCGGCCGGCCACGGTGTCGCCGAACTGCTTCTGGTAGACCGCGATGCCGGCCTGCATCTGGCGGCCGAACTCGGCGAAGGGGCCGGACATCTCGGCGATCAGGCCGATGCGCACGGGGTCCTGCGCGAACGCGAACGGGGTGGACAGGCCGAGTGCGGCGCTGGCCAGCAGCGCGCGGCGGCGCGCGTCGAAACGGGACAAGGACATGGTTCTGTGGGGAAAAACGGGGGAAGGAGGAGAGGGACGAAGGTCAGGCCGGGGCGTCGGCCATGGCCACGCCCAGCAGCTGGTCGAGCAGGGCCTGGTCGGCCGCCAGTGCGGCGCTGGTGCTGGCGTGGACCACGGTGCCGCGTTCGAGCACGATGGCCTGGTGCGTCATGTCCAGCGCGAGCACGGGGTGCTGTTCGACCACGACCGAGGCCAGGCCTTCGTCCTCGCACAGGCGGCGCAGCGCGGCCGCGAGTTCCTCGACGATGATGGGCGCCAGGCCCTCCATGGGCTCGTCGAGCAGCAGCAGGGCGGGGTTGGTCATCAGCGCGCGGCCGATCGCCAGCATCTGCTGCTCGCCGCCCGAGAGCTGGTTGCCGTAGTTGGCGCGGCGCTCGCGCAGGCGCGGGAAGAAGCCGTAGACGCGGGTGAGGTTCCAGCTGCCGGGCCGCGCGACCACCGTGAGGTTCTCCTCCACGGTCAGCGAGGGAAACACCTCGCGCTCCTGCGGCACCCAGCCCAGGCCCGCACGCACGCGCTGGTGGGCCGGCAGGCGCGTGATGTCGCGGCCGCGCCAGCGGATGGCGCCACCCATCACGCGCGTGTTGCCCATCAGCGTTTCCAGCAGCGTGGTCTTGCCCACGCCGTTGCGCCCCAGGATGGCCAGGCTCTGGCCCTCCTGCAGCGCGAAGCCCAGGCGGTCCAGCACCACGGCGTTGCCGTAGCCGGCGGTCACGCCATCGAAGGCCAGCAGTTCGTTTGTCATGGCACTCAAGCTTCCATCAGATACGGCAACCCGGTGCAGGCAACGGGACAAAAAACGGGACAAAAGGCCGCGGAGCAGGCCATGCCAGCGACATCCGCGGGGCTGGCTGTGCCAGACCGCTGGATGTGCCCCCCTTCGCGCAGCGCAAGGGGGGAGCGGCGAAGCCGCTTGGGGGGATGTCACACATGGTTCACGTGGGCCTTGCCCAGGTAGACCTCGCGCACGCGTGGATCGTGGCCGATCTCGGCCGGGCTGCCCTCGGTCAGGATGCGTCCGGCCACGAGCACGGAGATCCGGTTCGCGAAACGGAACACGAGGTTCATGTCGTGCTCGATGAACAACACGCTGATGTCGGCGGGCAGCTCGGCGATCACGTCGAACAGCTCGCCGCTCTCGTCCTCGGGCACGCCGGCGGCCGGCTCGTCCAGCAGCAGGATGCGCGGCCGCGCGGCCAGCGCCAGCGCGATCTCCAGCAGGCGCTGCTTGCCGTAGGCCAGCTCTGCCACGGGCACCTCGGCCAGGTGGTCCAGCCGCAGCCGCTTGAGCAGCGCATGGGCCTCGTCGAAGGCCGCCGTGCTGCGCCGGTAGGGCCGCCACCAGGTGGCGCCCTGGCCTTCGCGTTCATGGATGGCCAGCACCACCGACAGCAGCGGCGTGAGGCTGGGGAACAGCGTGTTGATCTGGAAGGTGCGCGCCAGGCCCTGGCGCGCGCGCCGGTCGGCGGGCTGGGCCGTGATGTCGGCGCCGTTCATGCGGATGCTGCCCGCGCTGGGGCGGTAGACGCCCGTGAGCAGGTTGATCAGCGTGGTCTTGCCGGCGCCGTTGGGGCCGATCAGCGCCTGGCGGGCGCCGGCCTGCAGGCACAGGTTCACGTCGGCCACGGCCTGGAAGGCACCGAAGTTGATGCCCAGGCCGCTGGTTTCCAGTGCGGTGCTGCTCATCGCGTCTGCTCCTTGGCGCGCACGAAGCGGGACAGCGCGCCCATGATGCCGCCGCGGCCCAGCATGACCGCGGCGATCAGGAAGATGCCCAGCCAGAACATCCAGTACTCGGGGTTGAGGTCGGCGAACCAGTCGTGCACCAGCATGTAGACGATGGCGCCCACCATGCCGCCGTACAGCCGGCCCGTGCCGCCCAGCACGAGGATGATCAGGATCTCGGCCGAGCGGTTGAAGCTGATGGACTCGATGCCCACGAACTGCGTGGTCTGCGCGAGCAGCGCGCCGGCCACGCCGGCGATCGCGGCCGAGAACGCATAGGCCATGCGCAACCGCGACTCCACGGGCGAGCCGATGGCCAGCATGCGCTTGCGGTTGTCGTGGATGCCGCGCAGCGCGAGGCCGAACGGCGAGCCCAGCACGCGGCGCACCACGAGGAACATCACGAGCACGACGATGAAGGCATAGCAGAAGGCGGTCTTGCCGAACAGGTCGAACTCGAACAGGCCCAGCACGGGCCAGACCTCCATGCCCTGCAGGCCGTCGGTGCCGCCCGTGAACCTGGACAGCCGGTTCACGAGCTCATAGAACAGCATGCACACGCCGATCGTGATCATGAGCCGCGTGAGGTCGGCGCCGCGCACCACGAGGTAGCTCAGCGCATAGCCCAGCGCGCCCGCGATGGCGAGTGCGGCCAGCAGCCCGGAGATGGGTTCGCCCCAGCCGTGGCGCGCGAGCAGGCCCGCGGCATAGGCGCCGGCGCCGAAGAAGGCCGCGTGGCCCACGGTCAGGATGCCGGCATAGCCCAGGGCCATGTCCAGCGAGACCGCGAACAGGCCGAAGATCAGGATCTGGCTCAGCAGCGTGAGGTGGTTGGGCGCGAGGAAGAAGCTGCAGGCCAGCAGCAGCCAGAAGGCGATCTCGGCCGCGCGCAGCTGGCCTGGGCTCAGGGTGAGGGATTTCATGCAATGCCCTTCTTCGGGACGATGCCGTTGGGCCGCAGCAGCAGCATGGCGATCATGAAGACGTAGATCAGGAAGGCGCCGGCTTCGGGCAGGTAGTACTTGCCGGCGACGTCGACGATGCCGACCAGCAGCGCGGCGACGAAGGGGCCGACGATGGTGCCGGCACCGCCGACACAGACCACGATCAGGAAGTACACCATGTACTTGAGCGGGAACGAGGGCTCCAGCCCCAGCATGCCCAGGCTCAGCGCGCCGCCCAGGCCCGCCAGGCCGCAGCCCAGCGCGAAGGTCAGGAAGAACAGGCGCTGCACATGGATGCCGGTGCCGGCGGCCACGCGCTGGTTGTCCACCGCGGCGCGCACCATGGCGCCGTAGCGCGTGCGGCCCAGGCCCAGCAGCAGCAGCACGAGCACCAGCACGCCGGCACCGATCAGGAACAGGCGGTAGCGGCCCACTTCGAGGCCCGCGATGGCGACCTGGCCCTGCAGCGCTTCGGGCAGGTGGAAGGGCAGCATGGTGGGGCCGAAGAAATAGGTCAGCGCGGCGATGGACACGAACACCAGGCCGATGGACAGCAGCACCTGGTCCAGCGGGTGGGCGCGGTACAGCCGGCGGTAGAACACGAACTCCAGCACCGCGCCCAGCAGTGCGGCGACCACGAAGGCCGCGGCCAGCACGGTGGCGTAGCCCAGGCCGAACTGGTTGCTCAGCACGGCCGCGGTGTAACCCCCGACCACGGCAAAGCTGCCGTGGGCCAGGTTCACGAAGTTCATCAGACCCATGGTGATGGACAGGCCCACCGCCATGAGGAACAGGAGCATGCCGTAGGCCACTCCATCAAAGATCACGATACCCATTGACTCCCCCGTTGGGATGGCCGCACCGCGCGGCACCGTCCGATGCCCCCAGCGGGGGCACGCCCAGCGGCCCGGCGAAGCCCGTTCCGCCGGCGCACTGGCATGGGCTGCCCCGCCGCCCCGGGCACCTGGCGCCACGCGCCATGCACCCAGGAGCTGCCGCGGCGCAGCGCCGGCTTACTTGGCTTCCTTGGCGGGATCCTTCACGCGCTCGAACTTGTCGAACTCCACGTTCACGAGCTTGCCATTGGCCTTCTCGGTCTTGCGGATGTAGACCGTCTGCACGATGTCGCGCGTGGCGGCATCGATCTCGATCGGGCCGCGCGGGCTCTCGAACGCCAGGCCCTTGAGGGCTTCCATGAGCTTGGGGCCGTTGGTGTCGCCCTGCGTCTTCTTGAGCGCCAGGTCGATCGCGGCCATCGCGTCGTAGGCCGTCACGGCGAAGTAGCTCGGGCGCATGCCGGTGCCGAACTGGGCCTCGAAGTCCTTCACGAACTTCTGGTTCTTGGCCGAGGGGTGGGCGTAGGAGTAGTGGTGGCTCGTGATCAGGCCCAGCGCCACGTCGCCCGTGGCGTCCAGGTAGCTGTCGTCGGTGGCCTCGCCCGTGGCGAACAGCTTGATGCCGGCCTCTTCCATGCCGCGCTCCTTCCAGACCTTCAGGAAGGCCGGCGGCATCACGCCCGAGGGGAAGAAGAAGAACACGGACTGCGGCTTGGCATCCTTGATGCGCTGCACGTAGGCCGAGAAGTCGGGGTTGTTCATGGGCGTGCGCACCTCGCCCACGACCTTGCCGCCGCCGTCTTCGAAGGCCTTCTTGAACGCGGTCAGCGCGTCCGTGCCCGAGGCGTAGTCGGCCACGACCACGTAGGACTCCTTGACGCCGTTCTTGAGCATCCAGCGCGCCATCGGGTCGGAGACCTGCTGCACCGTGAACGACAACCGCGCGACGTAGGGCGAGTTGGTCGTGATGGCCGACGAAGAAGCGTTCATGACCACGGTGGGCACCTTGGCCTGGGCCGCGACGGCGCCCACGGCGTAGGCGTTGGGGCTGAAGTCCAGGCCGGTCAGGATCTGCACCTTGTCGCGCACGATGAGCTCCTGCGCGATGCGCTTGGACGCATCGGGGTTGGGGCCTGCGGTGTCCTTCTTGACGATCTCGACCTGGCGCCCGCCGATCTTGCCGCCGTGCTCCTTGAGGTACAGCGCCACGCCGGCGTCGAACTGGCGGCCGTAGTCGGCGTAGGGGCCGGAGTAGGTGCCGATCAGGCCGATCTTGAGCGCGTCCTGGGCCTGGGCGGCGCCGGCGATGCAGGCCAGCGTTGCCATGGCGGCGGTCGCCAGCAGGGTGCGTTTCTTCATTTTCATCGTGGTCTCCGTGGGAAAAGCTCAGCCCGCAGGCCGTGGTGGGGTGGAAAACGGCTTCAGGTCGGCCGCGGGGTCGGCCAGCACCTCGGGTGCGATGCGCGCGCCCTGGGCGATCAGCTTGCGCGCGAGCATGTGTTCTGCCGGCCGGTTGACGGTGTGGGCGGCGCGTACAGCGCCGTCGCGCAGGTAGAAGACCGTGAAGCGGTCGCTGGCCATGTCGCCGCGCAGCACGGTCTGGTCGCCCGCGGCGGGCAGGCCTGCCATCTGCAGCTTGAGGTCGTGCTGCTCGCTCCAGAACCAGGGCACGGCGGTGAGCGGCTGCGGCTGGCCGACCAGCACCGAGGCGGCTGCGCGCGCGCCGTCGTTGGCGGCCTGGATGGACTCCAGGCGCGCGCGCTCGGGGCCGCCTGGCAGCGAGGGCAGCGCCATGTTGGCCACGTCGCCGGCAGCGAGCACCTGGGGTGCGCTCGTGCGGCCCAGCGCATCGACGAGGATGCCGCCCGCGCAGGCGATGCCTGCCTGCTCGGCCAACTCCACGTTCGGCACGACGCCGATGCCCAGCACGACGAGGCTGCAGTCGATGCGCCGGCCGTCGGCCAGCTCCACGGCCTGGACCTGCCCCTGGCTGCCGTGCAGCGCGCGCACGCCGCAGCCCAGCTCCAGCGTGATGCCGCGCTGGCGGTGCGCGGCGGCCACATAGTCGGACATGGACTCGGGGAAGCTGCGTGCCAGCAGGCGCGGCTGGCTTTCCACGACCGTGACCTGCGCGCCGGCCGTCGCGAGCGCGGCGGCCACTTCCAGGCCGATGAAGCCGCCGCCGATCACGCAGGCGCTGGGCGCTGTGCCCAGGGCTGCGGCCACGGCCAGCGCATCGTCCAGTGTGCGCAGCTGGTGCACGCCTTGCAGGTCGGCGCCGGGCACGGGCAGCGGGCGGCAGCGCGCGCCCGTGGCCAGGGCCAGCCAGCCGTAGCCGAGCTGGCTGCCGTCGGCCAGCTGCACGCGGCGGGCCGCCAGGTCCAGCGCCGTGGCGCGCACGCCCAGGCGCAGGTCGATGGCCTGCTCGGTGTAGAAGTCCGGGCCGCGCAGCGCGAGCTGGTCCACGCCGGTCTTGCCGCTCAAGAGCCCCTTGGACAGCGGCGGGCGCTGGTAGGGCGCATGGGCCTCGTCGCCCAGCAGCACGATGGGCGCGTCAAAGCCCTGCTCGCGCGCGGCCGCGGCGAGCTGCACGCCGGCGTACGAGGCGCCGACGATGACCAGGGGCGCTGCGGCGGCCATCAGACCTGCGTCTCCGGCACGCGCACGGTCAGGCCGTCGAGCTCGGCCGTCACGGTGATCTGGCAGCTCAGGCGGCTGTTGGCCTCCCGCGCGCTGGCCGTGCCGTCCAGCAGCTCGTCTTCCATCTCGTCGGGCGGCGTGAGCTTGCCGAGGTAGGCGTCGTCCACGTAGACATGGCAGGTCGCGCAGGAGCAGCTGCCGCCGCACTCGGCGTCGATGCCGCGGATGTTGTGGCGGATGGCGGTCTCCATCACGCTGGTGCCGGCCTTGGCCTCCACGCTGCGCGTGCTGCCGTCTTTCAGGATGTAGTGGATCGTGGGCATTGAACTCTCGAATGTCGTTGGCGCAGGCTCGGCGCCGCTGGGCATGGCGCGGTACCGGAGGCCGCGGAGCAGGCCATGCCAGTGCACCCGCGGAACTGGCTCTGCCAGGCCGCTGGGTGCGCCCCCTTCGCGCAGCGGAAGGGGGTTGGCGCAGCGCGCAGCGCGGAGACTGGGGGATTCACCATTCTTCAGAACATGTCGAAGTACTCGCGCTGCTCCCACTCGGTGACGTCGAGGTTGAAGCGCGTGATCTCGGCCTGTTTGATGTGGCAGTAGTAGTCGACAAAGCCTTGGCCCAGCTGCTCGCACAGCCAGCTGTCGGCCTGCAGCGCGGCCAGGGCATCGCCCAGCGTGCGCGGCAGCTGCTCCGCCGGCGTCTCGTAGGGCGCATCGGCCGAGGGGCCGGGGTCCATGCGCTGCGCCATGCCGTGCATGCCGGAGAACAGCTGCGAGGCCAGGTACAGGTAGGGGTTGGCGGTCGGCTCGCCGATGCGGTTTTCGATGCGCGAGGCATTGTCACCCACGCCACCCAGCACGCGCAGCATGGCGCCGCGGTTGTCCTGGGCCCAGATGGCGCGGTCGGGTGCCAGCGAGAACGGCCGGTAGCGGCGGTAGCCGTTCAGCGTGGGGCTGGCCAGCGCGGCGCTGCCGCAGGCGTGGGCCTTGAGGCCGGCCAGGTAGTGCATGCCCAGCGGGCTCAGGCTGTCGCCCTCGCGCTCGGGCATGAAGGCGTTGCGCCCGTCGCCCAGTGCGCAGAGCGACTGGTGCAGGTGCCAGCCGCTGGACATCACGTTGGGGATGCGCGGGCGGCACATGAAGGTCGCGTGGTAGCCATGGCGGCGGCAGATCTGCTTGATCGCGCTGCGCAGCAGCACCATGGTGTCGGCCGGCACCAGCCCCTTGGTCGGGCCGAACACGAGCTCGAACTGGCTGGGGCCGAACTCGATCTCCAGCGACAGCAGCGGCAGGCCCAGCGCGGTGAGCTGGCTGCGCAGCAGCTCCATGAGCGCATCCACGCTGTCGTAGCGCAGCTCGGTCAGGTACTGGTGGCCGTGCGTGAGCAGCGAGACGCGCGGCGGTTCGCCGGGCTGGCCGGAGTCGGCCAGGCGCATGGCGGGCTCGTCGAGCTTGAACACATGGAACTCGACCTCCAGGCCGGCCACGAATTCCAGGCCCTGCGCGCCGAGCTGGTCCACCGCGCGCTGCAGGATGCGGCGCGTGGCGAACGGGCAGGGCTGGCCGTCCTTCATGTAGGCGTCGCAGAGCACCCAGCCGGTGCGCGGCGCCCAGGGCAGCACGCGGAAGGTCGAGGGGTCGGGCACGATCACGAAGTCGGCGCCGCCCTGCAGGCCTTCGACCGCGAAGCCGCCGCCGGCCGCGAACACCGGGAACACCGTGCGGTGCGAGGTGTCCTTGGCCAGCAGCGTGGTCGTGAGGTTCACGCCGCGCGCGAGCGCGCCGCGCGCGGCATCGGCCACCAGGGTCTTGCCGCGCAGCACGCCGTGCTGGTCGGGCCAGGCGAAGCGGACCACGTCCACTTCGCCGGCGTCCAGCCGGGCGATCATTTCTTTCGCCTGGGCCCGCTGGTCAGCGGTCCACAGGCCGAAGCGTTCTACGAAGTCGCTCATGGTGCGCGCCTCAGCCTTTCAGGCGGGCGCTGGCCCAGTCGGAGCCCTGGCGGCGCGCGAGGTCGGCTTCCTCGCAGTAGCTGGCGGTGGCATCCGCGCGGGCCACGCCGTCGATGGATGGCGGGCCGGTCAGCTCGGACGCCTGCTCGGCGGTCGGGCACACGGGCACCGGGCCGCCGGCCTGGGCCGATTCGATGGCCTGCACCAGCATGCGGCGGTAGGCGATGATGCCCTTGTCGGTCGTGCCCAGGTGCTCGCGCGTGCGGTCCTGGATCGGGCCCATGGATTCGCAGGCCCACTGGTCGTGCACGTTGATGTCCATGCCCATGCCGGTGTAGGTCTTGGACAGCTGCTCCTCGACGCTGTAGCCGTACTCGTTGCGCTTGTTCTTGCGCGAGGTGTAGTTCGGCAGCTCGATGGTCTGCAGGCGCTGCTCGCGCATCTGCTGCTTGTCCACGGGCGTGGTGAAGCTCGTGAAGATGGCATACCAGTAGCAGTGGTGGTCGTCCACGGGCACGTGCCACTGCGAGATCGTCATCTCGGTGCTCATCGGGATCACGAAGGCCTGCGGGAACACCACGTTGGTCACGCGCACATGGGTCTGCTCTTCGGTCAGCTTGCGCAGCGTGGTCAGGCGCATGCCGAACGGCGCGGGCTGCACCTGGATGTCGGGGCTGTCGTACTCGCGCAGCACCTTGGTGATGGCCAGGTCCGAATCGGCCGAGGCGCCGCGGAACTGCTTGCCGTAGCTCTCGGAGGTGTCCTCGTCCTCGTAGAAGCGGTGCAGGAAGGACGCATGGGCGGGGTCCATGCCGACCTCCAGGGCCTGCAGCCAGTTGCACTCCCACAGGCCCTTGAAGGCGAAGGTGTGGCTGTCGGGC
>DATKFT010000375.1:0-5017 GCA_035544335.1 Pseudorhodoferax sp. | reverse complement strand
GCAGGCCTGCCAGGCGGCGCGCACGCCGTCGGCATCGGTGATGCCCAGGTGCACGAGCCCGTGCTCGGACTTGTGCGGGATGGCGGCCGAGCAGGCCTTGACCACCACCTCGGGGCCGAGTGCCTGCCAGGCCGCGACGGCCTCCTGCACGCTGCGGCACAGCCGGTGCGCCACCAGCGGGATGCCGGCAGCGCCCAGCCAGGCCAGGCTGGCGGCTTCGTCGAGCGTGCCCGTGCCCGCAGGGGCGCCAGGCAGGCTGGCCGGTGCCACCAGCGCGTCGCGCTGATCGGCCGCGCGGCGCAGCGCCGCATGGCCGCGCACCTGGGCCAGCGCGGCCAGCGCGTCGGTCTCGTGCACGAACACGGGCAGCCCCGCGGCGCGGAAGGCCGCGCGCACGCTGGCCTGTGGCGCCGAGACGACGACCGGCTTGCGCGCGGCCTGGGCGAAGCGGGCCGTGTCGCGCGCCATGCCCGGCAGGTCGTAGCCGGGGCCGGCCACCGGCACGCCGACCAGGAACAGGCCGGCCTGCGGATCGGCGCCCAGGGCTTCCAGCGTGTGGGCGTACATGGCGCCGTCGGTCATCAGCGCGGCCGTCATGTCCACCGGGTTCTGCGCCGTGGCGAAGCCCGGCATGATGGCCTCGAGCGCCTGGCGCGTGGGCGGCGCGAGCTCGGCCAGCGGCAGGGCCAGCGTGTCGGCCGTGTCGGCACACAGCACGCCCACGGCGCCGCTGTGGCTCATGACGACCAGCTTGCCTTCGCCCGGCTCGGCGCCCTGCAGGTACAGCTCGGTGGCGTTGACCAGGCCATGCACGTCGGCCGCGCGCCAGATGCCGTGGCGCGCGAGGAAGGCGTCGATCAGCACGTCGTCGACCACCATGGCGCCGGTGTGCGAGGCGGCGGCGCGCGCGCCCAGCGCGCTGCGGCCGGACTTGAGCGCCACCACGGCGGCACCGCGCGCGCGCGCCGCCTGGGCCACGCGCACCAGCATGGCGGTGTCGCGCAGCGATTCGATGTAGAGCAGCACGACGCGGATTTCCGGGTCCGCCGCCGCGGCCAGCGCGAGTTCACAGACCGAGGCATCGGCGTCGTTGCCCGAGGCCACCAGGTAGCGCACGCCGATGCCGCGCTCGCGCAGCAGCGCATAGGGCATCACGCTGGCCGCGCCGCTCTGGCTCACGATGGCCACCGGCCCGTCGGCCGGCGCCACCTCCATGAACATGGTGCTGAAGTTCAGCACCGCGCCGCTGTGGAAGTTGGCGATGCCCTGGGCGTTGGGGCCGATCAGCCGCACGCCCTGCGCGCGGGCCAGCGCCACCAGGGCGTCCTGCCGCGCACGGCCTTCGGCGCCGGTCTCGCCGAAGCCCGAACTCATGACGACGGCCGCGGCGATGCCCAGCGCGCCGCAGCTGCGCACCACGGGCTCGACCTGCTCCTGGCCCACGGCCACGACCACCGCGTCGGGCCGCTCGGGCAGGGCCTCCAGCGTGGGGTAGGCGGCCAGGCCCTGCACCGTGGCGCGCCGGGGATTGACGGGGTAGATGGCGCCGGTGAAGCCGAAGCGCTGCAGGTAGTGCAGCGGCCGGCCGCCGACCTTGTTGGCGTCCTCGGTGGCGCCGACGATGGCGACGCTGCGCGGCGAGAAGGCGCGCGCCAGGCGCGCGTCGACGGGGGGGTGCATGGCTTCTCCTTGGGCCTTCAATCGACGCGCGCGCCCGAGGCCTTGACCACCGGCGCCCATTTGGCCGTGTCGTCGCGGATCAGCGCGGCGAACTCCGCCGGCGTGTTGGTGCGGGCCTGCGCGCCGTCGGCCTGCATGCGCCGGCGCATCTCCTCGCTGCCCATCACGGCCACGATCTCGCGGTTCAGCCGCTCCACGATGGGCGCGGGCGTGGCGGCCGGCGCCAGCACGCCGAACCAGATCGTCACGTCGAAGCCCTTGAGGCCGGCCTCGTCCGCCGTCGGCACCTCGGGCAGCAACGGCGAGCGCTGCGGGCCCGTGACAGCGATGGCGCGCACCTTGCCGGTGGCGATGTTCTGCGTCTGCTGCGCCACGGTGTCGAACATGAAGTCGATGCGCCCGCCCATGAGGTCCAGCAGCGCGGGCGCCGAGCCGCGGTAGGGCGCGTGCACGGTATCGATGCCGGCCATGCTCTTGAGCAGTTCGCCCGACAGGTGGTTGGAACTGCCGTTGCCGGCCGAGCCGTAGACCAGCTTGCCGGGGCGGGCCTTGGCCAGGGCGATCAGTTCGGGCAGGGTCTTGGCGCCCAGGTCGGGCCGGGCGACCAGCACGTTCATGGTGGTGGCCATGAGGCTGATGGGCGCGAAATCGCGCACCGGGTGGTAGGGCAGCTTGGCGTACAGGCTGGGGTTGATGGCCAGGGTGCCGGTGGTGCCGAAGAACAGCGTGTAGCCGTTGGGCGCCGCCGCGGCCACGACCTGGGCCGCGATGCCGCCGCCTGCGCCGCCGCGGTTGTCCACCACCACCTGCTGGCCGAGCCGGTCACCGAGCTTTTGCGCCAGCAGGCGCGCCATGCCGTCGGTCGGCCCGCCGGCCGGGAACGGCACGACCAGCGTGAGGGGCTGGTGCGGGTAGTCGGCCGCGGACGCGGGTGGGGCGGCCAGCAGGGCCAGGCCGGCGGCGGTGCCAGCCAGGGCGGCCAGGAAGCTCTTGCGCAGCATGTTGTCTCCAGTGGAATGAATGGGATGCCAGCGCAGTCTAGGAGCGCCATGGTTTCCAAAAAAGTGCTGCGAGCTGATACCAGGTATCGACTAAAGTGAACGCATGAACCTCAAGCAGATGGCCACGCTGGCGGCCGTGGCCGAGCTCGGATCGGTCTCGCGCGCGGCCACGGCGCTGGGCCAGGCCCAGTCGCTCGTGAGCCGGCAGGTCGCCCAGCTGGAGCAGGAATGGGGCGACCGGCTGTTCGCGCGCACCGGGCGCGGCGTGGCGCTGACGGACTTCGGCCGGCAACTCATGCCGCAGGTGCGCCGCGTGCTGGCCGAGGTGGAGCAGCTCGGCGCCTCGGTGCACGAGGCGGCCGGCGCGCTGACGGGCACCGTGTACCTGGGCGTGCTGCCCACGCTCTCCGGCCATCTGCTGCCGCAGCTGCTGGCCGTGCTCCAGGCCGAGGCGCGCGGCGTGCGGCTGTGCGTGACCGAGGGCTTCAGCGGCGACCTGGACGAGCAGCTCGGCGCCGGCCGGCTCGACATGATCGTGGTCAACCGCTACGGCACCACGGCGCTGCGCGGCGAGGACGCGCTGGGCGTGATCGACACCTGCCTGCTCGGTGCGCCGCAGCTGCCGCTGATGCGGGCGCGCAGCATCGGCCTGCGCCAGCTCGATGGCCTGCCGCTGGTGCTGCCGGCCCTGCCCAATGGCATGCGCACCATGCTGGACCAGCTGGCCGCGCGCCACCGCATCGCCATCGACGTGGTGATGGAGGTGGACACCGCCACGGCCATGAAGGGCGTGGCCGCCAGCGGCCAGGCCTACACGCTGCTGCCGGCCATGGCGGCGCAGGCCGAAATCGCGCAGGGCCTGCTGGCGGCGGTGCCGGTGGAGCGGCCTGCCATCAAGCGCACCATCGCGCTGGGCCTCACGCGGCAGCGGCCGGTGTCGCGCGCGGCGCGCTTCGTGGCCACGCGCGTGCGCCAGCTCGCGGTGCAGGCGCTAACGCCGCAGCGGTAGTGCCAGCGTGGCCAGCGCGCCGCCGCCCAGGGCATTGTCCAGTGCGGCCTGCCCGCCGTGCTGCACGGCGATCTCGCGCGCGAAGGCCAGGCCCAGGCCGGTGCTCTTCTTGCCGCCGCCGGGCCGCGCCAGCGAGTAGAACTTCTCGAACACGCGGTGCCGCGCGTAGTCGGGGATGCCCGGGCCGTGGTCGCGCACCGTGATGCGCGCCTGGCGGCCGTTGCCCGACAGCGCCAGCGCCACGCTGCTGCCTGCGGGCGCGAAGTCCAGCGCATTGGCCAGCAGGTTGCTCACGGCGCGGCGCAGCAGGAAGGCGTCGCCCCAGACCTGGGGCCTGGCCTGCAGCGCCAGTTCGAGGCGCAGGCCGCGCGCCGCGGCCGCGGCCTGGTGGCTGGCCACCAGCTCTTCCAGCAGCGGCGCCAGCGCCACCGGGCCGGCGTGTTCCAGCACGCGCCGGCTTTCCAGCGCGGTCAGCTCCATCATGCGGTCCACGATCTCCTGGATGCGCTGGGTCTCGCGCGCGATGTTGTCCAGGAAATGCGCGCGCGTATCGGCCGGCATGGCCGGATCGTCGAGCAGCTCGGCCGCGCCGCGGATGGCCGACAGCGGGCTCTTGATCTCGTGCGTGAGCGTGGCCACGTGGTCGGCCATGGTGTTGCGCCCGGTCAGCGCGGCGCGCATTTCGTGCGCACCCGCGCGCAGCAGGGCGGCCGCGTGGCGCAGCATGGGGCCCGGGCGCAGGCGTGGCTGGGCGCGCATCCAGGCCAGGTAGTCGCCCACGAGACCGAAGGGCCGCACGAGCCAGACGGACACGATGGCGGCCAGCACCAGCAGGGCCAGCGCCGAGCCCACGCCGACCCAGATCGTGCGCCAGCGCGCGTTCTGCACGAGCTTGCCGAAGCTGTTCACGGGCTTGCCCACGCTGACCACGCCGATGGTCACGCGCTCGCGGTTCACGATGGGCGCGGCCACGTACATGACGGAGGTGCTCGCGTCGCTGGCCACGTCGCGCGTGGTGCGCGCGCCGTACAGACCGTCCAGCGTGTAGCGCACGTCGCGCCAGTCCACGAAGTCCTGGCCCAGGTGGCGGTCCATGCGGCCGCGCGCCGCGTCGAACAGCACGCGGCCGTTCGCATCGGTCACGTAGACGCGCAGGTCCACGCGCGTCTTGCGCAGGCCGTAGATCTCGGCGTCGAACTGGCGCGCATACAGCGTGCGCAGCACCGGGGCCAGCCGCGCGGGGTCGATGCGGTCGCCCTGCAGGTCCTGCTCGATCAGGCTGGCCATGAGGTTGGCCGTGTCGACCAGCGATTCCTCGGCCGACTCG
>DATKFT010000374.1:0-3495 GCA_035544335.1 Pseudorhodoferax sp. | reverse complement strand
AGCGGCATGCCGATGACCGTGATGTCGCTGCGCAGCTGCTCGGGCGGCACGGGCCGCGTGCTGTCGTAGAACAGATAGCCGCCCGGCGCGATCTCGGCCAGGTCGTCGGCCCAGGTCTGCGGGTTCATGGCCACCATCATGTCGATGCCGCCGCGCCGGCCCAGGTGGCCGTCCTCGCTCACGCGCACCTCGTACCAGGTCGGCAGGCCCTGGATGTTGCTCGGGAAGATGTTGCGCGGGCTCACGGGCACGCCCATGCGCAGGATGGACTTGGCGAACAGCTCGTTGGCCGAGGCCGAGCCCGAACCATTGACGTTGGCGAACTTGACGACGAAGTCGTTGACGGCGGCGATCGGTGTCATGCGGCCTCCGCCACGGCGCCGCGGCAGGTGCTGCCGGCCTGCGCGGTCTTGAACAGGAATTTCTGCATGTCCCAGGCTCCGGTCGGGCAACGCTCGGCGCACAGGCCGCAGTGCAGGCACAGGTCCTCGTCCTTGGCCATCACGCGGCCGGTCTTGAGCGGCGCCGAGACATAGAGGTCCTGCTCGGGGTGCAGGGCCGGCGCCTTGAGGCGCTCGCGCAGCTCGGGCTCCTCGCCGGGCGCCGTGAAGCTGATGCAGTCCATGGGGCAGATGTCCATGCAGGCATCGCACTCGATACAGGCCTCCTGCGCGAACACGGTCTGCACGTCGCAGTTCAGGCAGCGCTGGGCCTCCTTGAAGGCGGTGGCGGCGTCGAAGCCCAGCTCCACCTCCACGCGGATGCTGGCCAGCGCCACCTCGGCCTTGGCCCAGGGCACCTTGAAGCGCGCCTCGGGCGCCACGGCGTTGTCGTAGCTCCATTCGTGGATGCCCATCTTGGTGGACACCAGGTTGCTGGTCGGCGCCGGCCGCGCATGCACGTCCTCGTCCTGCAGGAAACGCGCGATGGAAACCGCGGCCTCGTGGCCGTGCGCGACGGCCGTGATGATGTTCTTGGGACCGAAGGCCGCGTCGCCGCCGAAGAACACCTGGGGCAGCGTGGCCTGGAAGGTCTGCGCATCGAGCACGGGCAGGCCGTTCTCGTGGAAGGCGATGCCGCAGCCGCGCTCGATCCACGGGAACGCATTCTCCTGGCCGACCGCGATCAGCACCTCGTCGCAGGGCAGGAGCACCTCGGGCGCGCCGGTCGGCACGAGCTGGCGCCGGCCGCGCGCGTCGGTCTCGGCGCGCACGATCTGAAAGCGCATGCCGGTCAGCCGCCCGCCCTCGTGCACGAAGGCCACAGGCACGTGGTAGTTCAGGATCGGGATGCCTTCGTGCTGCGCATCCTCCTTCTCCCAGGGCGAGGCCTTCATCTCCTCGAAGCCGCTGCGCACCACGACCTTGACGTCCTCGCCGCCCAGGCGCCGCGCCGAGCGGCAGCAGTCCATGGCCGTGTTGCCGCCGCCCAGCACGAGCACGCGCCGGCCCGTGCGCGTGACATGGCCGAACGAAACCGAGGCCAGCCAGTCGATGCCGATGTGGATGTGGGCTGCCGCCTCCTGGCGGCCCGGCAGGTCCAGGTCGCGCCCGCGCGGCGCGCCGCAGCCCACGAACACCGCGTCGTAGCCCTGCGCCAGCAGCGCGGCCATGGAGTCCACGCGCTCGCCGCCGCGGAAGTCCACGCCCAGGCCCAGCACGTAGCCGGTCTCCTCGTCGATGACCTCCTCGGGCAGCCGAAAGCGCGGGATCTGCGTGCGGATGCAGCCGCCGGCCTTGGTCTCGCCATCGAACACCGTGACCGCATAGCCCAGCGGCGCGAGGTCGCGCGCCACGGTCAGCGCGGCCGGGCCCGCGCCCACGCAGGCCACGCGCTTGCCGTTGCGCGGCGCGACGGTGGGCAGGCGATCAGTGATGGCGCCCTTCATGTCGGCTGCCACGCGTTTCAGGCGGCAGATCGCGACCGGTTCAGGCTGCTCCTGGCTGGCCTCCTCGACGCGGCCGCGCCGGCAGGCCGGCTCGCAAGGCCGGTCGCAGGTGCGGCCCAGGATGCCCGGGAACACGTTGGACGCCCAATTGACCATGTAGGCGTCGGCATAGCGGCCCTGGCCGATCAGGCGGATGTACTCGGGAACGGGGGTGTGGGCGGGGCACGCCCATTGGCAGTCGACGACCTTGTGGAAATAAGACGGACTGGCTACTTGCGTTGGCTGCAATCTTTGTCTCCTTGCCCCGCGGTGCCGGCGGCCCACGGGTCAGGGCAGTCTACGCATGTGCGGCGCAGGGCCCCTACGGTGAATCCCGCATCCTGCAAGCGAACGAAACGCGCACATCCCGAACCAATCAATGCCCTAATTCGTTATAGTGGTGCGCAGTAACGCGTTGAAACACCGAGCCGTTTTGCCAGGCTCCCGGAGGTTGCATGACTGGACTGGCCGTGCAGAGGCGTCGATCCCTGGTTCTGCTGGCGTGCTGCCTGGCGCCTGCCGTGGCGCTCGCGCTGGACAAGCCCGCCGGCGACGTGGTGCTGACCATCCGCGGCAACGTCGCCTCGCCCAACGCCGGCAAGAACGCCGTGTTCGACATGGCCATGCTCGAGAAGCTGCCCCAGCACAGCTTCAGCACCAAGACCCCCTGGCACACGGGCCCCGCGCGTTTCACGGGCCCGCTGCTGCGCGACGTGCTGGCCGCCGCGGGTGCCAGCGGCACCCGGATCATGGCCGTGGCGCTGAACGACTACAAGACCGAGATCCCGTTCAGCGACCTCGCCCGCCATGGCGTGGTGCTCGCGCGGCTGCTCAACGACAAGCCCATGCCCGTGCGCGACAAGGGGCCGCTGTTCATCGTCTACCCGTTCGACAGCAAGGCCGAGCTGCAGACCGAGACCTACTACAACCGCTCGGCCTGGCAGCTGCACCAACTGCTGGTGCAATGAAACGCGGGGCCGCCCCGGCGGCGCCCCGTCCGCGCCAGGCGCCCCACGACACCCCATGCCGCGCAGCCAACGCCTCCTGCGCCTGCTGATCGCCAGCCTGGTGCTGGTCTACATCGCCATCGGCGTGCTGCAGTACCGCCAGTACCGCGCGCTGGACGAGGTCATGCGGCGCGGCGACATCAATGCCATGTGGACCTTCGCGCAGCTCGACGTCGAGTACGAGCGGCTGGACCATGCGCTGCACGCCCACCTGCTCGATGCGCAGGCCATGCCGCGTGACCAGGTGCAGCTGCGCTACGACCTCTTCATCAGCCGCATCGGCGCCGTGGGCAGCGGCTCGCCGTACGCGCTCATGCGCGACGCGCCGGCCTACCGGCAGGGCCTGGAGGCGCTGCGCAGCTTCACCGCCGAAGGCGACCGCGTGCTGGGCCCGGACGCCGCGCCCGGCGACGGCCGCGCCGCCCTGCTCGCGCTGCGCACGCAGCTGCAGGCGCTGCGGTCCGAGGTCCGCGACATGTCGCTGGCCGCCACGCAATCGGCCGGCACGCTGACCGACGCGCGCAACCGCGAGGTGCAGAGCCAGACGCTGCAGACCGGCGT
>DATKFT010000373.1:0-11477 GCA_035544335.1 Pseudorhodoferax sp. | reverse complement strand
AAGATGCGATCAAGTACCGCCAGAGTGCGCTGTTCGTGATGGGACAGCATTTTGGCCGACTCGGTGCGATGGCCAACGGCCGCGTTCCCTTCGATGCCAAGGCGGCAGGGGAGAACGCCGACGTCGTGCTGGCGCTGTCGCATCTGCCATGGGCAGGCTTCGGGCCGGGCACGGACAAGGGCGCGCCCACGAAGGCGGAGCCGGCGGTCTGGTCGGAATCGGCGAAGTTCAAGGCCGCCTCCGAGAAGATGCAGGCCGAAGTCGCCAAGCTGGCGGCCGCCGCGAAGACCGGCAACCTGGACAATCTGAAGGCCGCCTTCGGCCCGACGGCGGCCAGCTGCAAGGCCTGCCACGACGACTTCCGCAAGTAGCCGGCGGCGCCGGGGCTCAGGCCTCGGCCAGCAACTTCTCGATCAGGCGGTGCAGCTCGGCAAAGTCGGGCTCGCCGATGTAGCGCTTGACGATCTCGCCGCGCTTGTTCACGACGAACGTCGTTGGTGTGAGCTGGATGTCGCCCCAGGCCTTGGCCACGGCACCTGTGTTGTCGATCGCCACGCGGAACGGCAGCTTGCGCGTTTCGACGAAGTTCACCACATAGCTGGGCGGGTCGTACTGCATGGCCACGGCCAGCGTCTCGTAGCCGCGCGCGTTGTACTTGTCGTAGGTTTCGACGATGCGCGGCATCTCCGCCACGCAGGTCACGCAGCTCGTGGCCCAGAAATTCACGAGCGTCACGCGGCCCTTGAGCGCCTGCGTGTCGATCTTGCTGCCGTCCAGGAGCACATACTGCGCCTGGGGGGCCGGCGTCGGCGCTGCCATCACGTGGTAGCCCAGCGCGCCGGCCGTGAGCAGCGCGGCGGCGGTGGCCAGGGTGTAGAGCTTGTTCATGGTGCTTTCAGTGCAGGCTAGCGAGCGACTCGCTGGATGCGCAAAAGTTCTATGCGCGGTGGCATGTCATCCGCGGGGACGTGAGCGGGGCAGGCCGTACAGCAAGGTGGTGGCCAGCTGGCTGCGCAGGTTCGTCAAGGTCAGAACGTCGTCGCGGCTCCATTGTGTCAGCGAAGCGCTGGGCTGCTGGGCCAGCGTGATCCATGGGAAATCCGCGGCTTCTGCCTGCAGTTGCTGCTGCAGCCTGGCCGTGGCGGCGTCCGCATTGCGCTCGTCCACGAGCACCAGGTCCGCGCGCGCCTGGGCGAACTGGCGCATCGCGGCGGTCCCGGTGGCGACCCAGTCCATCGTGGCGCCCAGGCTCGCGCACACATGTTCGACCTCGGTGCGCACGTCCTCGTGCCGGGTGATGAGCAGCACGCGCGGGTGCTGCAGCGGCACGACGTCGCTGAGCAGCAGCGAATCGTGGCTGGTCAACAGATCTCCGGGGGCGGGGTCCTGGGCCACATCGTGCTCGCGCCGCAGGGCCAGGGCCAGCAGGACCTGCGGGCCCTCTTCGCGGCAGAGCAGGCGTGCGCCGCAGCCACGGGCAAGGGCCTCCAGCACCAGCCAGGCCAGCTGCTGCGATCGCCCCTGCGCGTCCGTGGCGGGCGCGTCGGCCTCCAGGCGCAGGCACAGCAGCACGGTGGCCAGGTCGGCGGAGGATTCCAGCGACACCGCCAGCCGGTGGTCCGGCCGCGTGCACCACGCGATCGCCGCGTCGATCAGCCGCGGCAGCAGCTCCGCATCCATCGCCACCCAGACCGGCGCGGCGGCCGGCTGCTGCAGCTGCACGCGGTGGCGGCGCAGCTGGGGCATGTGCCGCGCCAGCGCCTGGGCCACGAGGATGTCCAGGCGCTGTGGCGCGTGGTCGGCGGGCAGTGCCGCGCTCTCGAGGTCGGCCAGCGTCCGTGTCTGCTGCGCGACAGCGCGCGCGTCGTCCAGTGCGGCCCCGAGCTGCTGCAACGCCACCCGGGTGATCTTTCCGCTGCGCATGAAGTCCTGCACGATGCCATGCGCCAGGTCCAGCGGCGGGCCCAGCGCGCCGCCGATGGCCGTGGCCAGGCTGCCTGCTGCGCGCGCAGACGTCCCCCGCCTCGGTTGCGAAGATGGCGCCACGCCGGGCGTGCTGGGAATGGGGCCAACGTCATGGGTCATGGGCAGCCCTTCAGTTTAGCCGGCGTGCGCGGTCTGCCGGGCCGCCGATAATTCAGACATGTTGCACGGTGGCCGTTGGTCCTCGATCCTGCTGGCGACGACCCTGCTGGCCTGCAGCCCCGCCCTGAACTGGCGCGAGGTGCGCCTGGACGCGGCCGTCCCCTTGCACCTCTTGTTGCCCTGCAAACCCGACCGGGCCGAGCGCGCGGTGGACATGGCAGGCCACGCCGTCACGCTGCACATGGTGGGCTGCGAAGCGGACGGCGCGACCTTCGCCGTGTCCTATGTGCAGCTGGCCGATGCGAGCGATGCTGCCGTGGTGCTGCAGGGATGGAGGACCGCCGTGCTGGCCCGCGCGCAGGCGCAGTTTGTGCAGGATGAGGCGGCCTGGGCGCCGCAGGGCCCGGCCTGGCCCGGCCTGGCGCCGCAGCGCCTGCAGGCGGCGGGCCGCCGCCCGGACGGCGAGCCGGTTGCGCTGCAGGCCGCCTGGTTCGCCACGGCCGGGCCGTCCGGCGTGCAGGTGTTCCATGCGGTCATGCTGTCGCCCCGGCCCCGGCCGGAGGTGGCGCAGGCATTCTTTTCCGCGCTGACGGTCGCCCCATAATCCCGCACTCATGACCGGTATCCTGATCGTCGCCCATGCGCCGCTGGCGCACGCCCTGCGTCAATGCGCACTGCATGTCTTTCCGGACTGCGAGCGCGGCGTGCAAGCCGTGGACGTGCAGCCCCATGTGTCGCCCGAGGAGACCTTCGGCGCCGCCCGCATCGCGTTGGAGCAGATGGGCAGCGGCCCGGTGCTGGTGCTCACGGATGTGTTCGGCGCCACGCCGTGCAACGTGGCCCAGCGGCTGGTCGATGGCGTGCGCACCAAGCTGGTCGCCGGCGTCAACCTGCCCATGCTGCTGCGCACGGTGAGCTACCGGCACGAGCCGCTGGAGGCGTTGGTCTCGCGCGCGCTGGTGGGTGGCACGCAGGGCGTCATGCAGGTGGCGATCACGGCGCCGCAGAACCAGGCAAGGAAGAGGAATGATCAAAGCCACCACGAGCATCAACAATAAGCTCGGGCTGCACGCCCGCGCATCGGCCAAGCTGACCAAGCTGGCCGGCAGCTTTCCGTGCGAGGTCTGGATCGCCAAGGGCGAGCGGCGCGTGAACGCCAAAAGCATCATGGGCGTCATGATGCTGGCCGCCGGCGTCGGCAGCACCGTGGTGATCGACACCGAAGGGCCGCAGGAGCAAGAGGCGATGGACGCCGTGCTGGCGCTGATCGCGGACAAGTTCGGCGAAGCCGAATGAGCTGGGTCATGCGGAGGCTGCCGTGACGTTCTCCCTGCATGGCCTGCCCGTGGCCCGCGGCGTGGCGATCGGCCGCGCGGTGCTGATGGCGTCCAGCCGCGTCGATGTCGCCCACTACTTCATCGAGCCCGAGCGCATCACCGGCGAGATCGACCGGCTGCGGGCCGGCCGCAACGCGGTCATCGAGGAGCTGCACCGGCTGCAGCTCAGCGTGGCGCAGATGGGGCCCAACGACGCGCCGCACGAGCTGTCGGCCATGCTCGACGTGCACCTCATGCTGCTGCAGGACGAGGCCCTGACCAGCGGCGTCAAGCACTGGATCACCGAGCGCCTGTACAACGCCGAATGGGCGTTGACCACGCAGCTGGAGATCATCGCGCGCCAGTTCGACGAGATGGAGGACGAGTACCTGCGCGAGCGCAAGGCCGACCTCGAGCAGGTCGTCGAACGCATCCTGCGCTACATGAAGGGTGTGGCCTCGCCGGTGGCGCCACCGACCGCACCGCGGCGCAAGACGCAGCAGGACCTGCTGCTGGACGACACGGTGGACGTGCCGCTGGTGCTGATCGCGCACGACCTGTCGCCGGCCGACATGCTGCAGTTCAAGCAGAGCGTGTTCGCCGGCTTCGTGACCGACGTCGGCGGCAAGACCTCGCACACGGCCATCGTGGCGCGCAGCATGGACATCCCGGCCGTGGTCGGTGCGCGTGCCGCGAGCCAGCTCGTGCGCCAGGACGACTGGGTCATCATCGACGGCGACGCCGGCGTGGTCATCGTCGACCCCTCGGCCATCATCCTGGCCGAATACGGCTTCAAGCAGCGCCAGGGCGAACTCGAGCGCGAGCGGCTGGCCCGGCTGCGGCACACGCCGGCCGTGACGCTGGACGGCGAACACATCGAGCTGCTGGCCAACATCGAGATGCCCGACGACGCCGCGGCGGCGTTCAAGGGCGGGGCGGCCGGCATCGGCCTGTTCCGCAGCGAGTTCCTGTTCATGGGGCGCCAGGGGCGGTTGCCGGACGAGGAGGAGCAGTACCAGGCCTATCGGCGCGCCGTGCTGGGCATGGAGGGCCTGCCTGTCACGATCCGCACCGTGGACATCGGCGCGGACAAGCCACTGGACCGCGGCGCCAAGGACGAGACCTACCTGAACCCGGCCCTGGGCCTGCGCGCGATCCGCTGGAGCCTGGCGGATCCCGCGATGTTCCGCACGCAGCTGCGCGCCATCCTGCGCGCCGCCGTGCACGGGCCCGTGCACCTGCTGATTCCCATGCTGGCGCACGGCAGCGAGATCCGGCAGACCCTGTCGCTGATTGACTTCGCGCGCGCCGAGCTGGACAACCGAGGTGTTGCACATGGCCCGGTCAAGCTGGGCGCCATGATCGAGGTGCCCGCCGCAGCGCTGACGCTGCCGCTGTTCCTCAAGTACTTCGACTTCCTGTCGGTCGGCACCAACGACCTGATCCAGTACACGCTGGCGATCGACCGCGCCGACGAAGCCGTGGCGCATCTGTACGACCCGGTCCACCCCGCGGTGCTGCGCCTCCTGGCCGACACAATTGCGGCCTGCCGCGCCCAGGGCAAGGGCGTGAGCGTGTGCGGCGAGATGGCCGGCGACGTGCAGTACACGCGGCTGCTGCTGGGCTTGGGACTGCGCAGTTTCTCGATGCATCCGGCCCAGATCCTGGCCGTCAAGCAGGAGGTGCTGCGGGCCGATGCCGGCAAGCTGACGGCCTGGGCCAGCGAGGTGGTGCAGGCGGAAGACCCGGCGCTGCTGCTCGCCAAGGGCTAGCGTCGGCGTGGGCGTTCAGCGCAAGGCGCAGCCCACGCGCTCCACGCCGCGGTCGGGAGGATCGTCGAAGCCGGGCTCCAGGCCGTGCCTGCGCATGAAGGCCAGCATGCGGGCATTGACATCGAGCACGTCGCCGTAGAGATGGCGCAGGCCCGCGGCACGAGCGCCGGCCATGAGCGTGGTCATGAGGCGGTTGGCCACGCCCGAGCCTTGCCAGGCGTCGAGCACGCTCAAGGCCAGTTCGGCCACCCCTTGCTCGCGGTCGACGACGGACCAGCCCGCCTCGCCGACGATCTCTTCGCCGTCGGGACCCCAGACACAGGCCACCCAGGCGGCATGCTGCACGCCGTCCGCCTTGACGAGGTAGCTGACCAGCTTGGGCGAGGCCCCGCTCACACCGCCATGGAAGCGGTTGCGTCGCGACGCCACACTGAGGCCGAGCAAAAACCCGCGCATGGTCTGCGCATCTTCCTCGCGCACGCGGCGGACGAACACGGCGCGCGGTGCTGTTGGCTGCATGGTGGCGCACTCCAGGTGGGAGACAAGAGGCGCTGGAAGTTTAGTGCCAAGGGGCGCGCAAACGGCCGGTCGCAGTGGCAGGGTCCCTGGGCAATTCTGAGGAAGGGTTAACCCTTGATTCGCGCTGAAACCGCGCGTCTTGTGCGGAGGCATGCCTAGAATTGCGCGCGCTCTCCGAGCGGCGCAGCGAGCAGCCTCCGGCTTTGCCACCTTGTCTTTGGTGGGGACCGGCGCTTTCCACCAGGAATACAGCACAGAGTGTTGCTTTGAACGTCGCCACCCACGATCTGCCGCGCCCGAGTGCCCGACGCCGCGTCCATCCGACCGTGCGCCTGGACTATGGCCTGCGCGTGGTGGGGCACGGCTTCTTCGGTGCCGTCGCGCTCGCGGTGTTCTACCAGCGGGGCCTGGCCCCCGACGTGCTGGCGTTCATGTGCGCCACCGTGCTGCTGTGGCCGCACCTCGCCTACCAGGTCGCCAGCCGCGCACGCGACAGCAAGCGCGCAGAGCAGCGCAACCTCCTGGTCGACAGCGTTCTGATGGGCGTGTTCTCGCTGCTGACCGGCTTGGACCTGTGGATCTGCGTGGTCTCCTTCACGGCCATCAATGCCGCCAACCTGAGCGTGGGCGGACCGCGGCTGGGTCTGCTCGGCGTGGCCTGCTTTGTGCTGGGCATCGCGGGCGCGGGACTCCATGCCGGGTTCCACATGCTGCCGGTTCCGCTCATGGCGCACGCGATGACGGCAGCGGCCGTCGTCACCTACACGGCGGCCTTCGGCCTGGTCTCGCATGTACAGACCCGCCAGGCGATCGCCGCCAAACGCGAACTGCGCGCGCGCAACCAGCTCATCGAGCAGCAAAAGGCCGCGCTCGAACAGGCCCGCCTGGTGGCCGAGGAAGAGCGGCAGGTTGCCGAGCGCGCACGCGCGCAGGCGGAGGCCGCCAACCTCACCAAGAGCAGCTTCCTGGCCAACATGAGCCACGAACTGCGCACGCCGCTCAATGCCGTGATCGGCTACACCGAGATGCTGGAGGAGGAGTTCGCCGAGCGCGGCGACCTGGGCACGGCACTCGCCGACCTGGGCCGCATCAAGGGCGCGGGCCGGCACCTGCTGCAGATGATCAACGATGTGCTGGACCTGTCGAAGATCGAGGCAGACAAGATCGAGCTGCATGTCGAGCGCTTCAGCTTGGCCGATCTGCTGGACCAGGTGGTCTCGACGGCGCAGCCGCTGCTGGCAGTCAATGCCAACCGCCTGCAGGTGCAGTGCGCGCCCGAACTGGACTGGGTGCAGTCCGACCTCACGCGGCTGCGCCAGGTTCTGTTCAACCTGGTGTCGAACGCGGCCAAGTTCACGCAGAGCGGCATCATCTCGGTCGACGTGCGGGGCGGGGCCGATGCGGGGGGGCGGCCCATGGTGGTGTTCGAGGTGCGCGACACCGGCATCGGCATGACGCCCTCGCAACTGGGGCGCCTGTTCCAGCCCTTTGTGCAGGCCGATGCCGGCACGACGCGCCACTACGGCGGTACCGGCCTGGGCCTGGCCATCAGCCGCAGGCTGTGCCGGCTGCTGGGCGGCGACGTGACGGCCTCCAGCGTCGCGGGCGAGGGCAGTCGGTTCCGCGCCTGCGTGTGCGCTGCCTTGCCCCTCACCGAGCCTGCCACGGACTTCTGAGATGAAACGACCCCGTTTGGCTGGCCCACTGCGTGTAGGCATCCCATCCCCCCTCCAGGGGCCGAGGGCTGCGGCTCCAAGCCTGCCTGCTGAGGCTTGGACAGCCCGAGGAGGTCGTGCCTGTGGCACGGCCGCGGCCTGCAAGGCACGCCTGCGGCCTGGCGGAGCCAGTTCCGCGGTGTCCGCTGGCATGGCCTGCTCCGCGGCCTCGCGCGCAGCGGCTTGCGCGCCGGTTTCGTGCCCTGCGGGTGGCGCGTAGCGCCATGGAACGCTGACATGTCCAGGATCCTGCTCGTCGAAGACAACGAAATGAACCGGGACATGCTGTCGCGGCGCCTGGTGCGGCGGGGCTACGAGGTGGCGATGGCGGTCGATGGCGCGCAAGCCCTGCGCGATGCTGCCAGTGTCCGGCCCGCGCTGATCCTCATGGACATGAGCCTGCCGGTCATGGATGGTTGGGAGGCCACGCGCCGGCTGAAGGCCGATCCCGTGCTGCGCCAGGTGCCCGTGATCGGCCTGTCCGCCCACGCGATGGAGGGCGACCGCCAGCGTGCGCTGGACGCCGGCTGCAACGACTTCGACACCAAACCCGTCGAGTTCGAGCGCCTGCTGGGCAAGATCGAGGGACTGCTGTGAGCGCGCTGCCCCGCGTACCTGCTGTGCCCGGGGCCACGTCCTCGGCCACGGCATCCGCCGCGGCCGCGCCGCCGCGCCTGTACGGCGGCGTGCGCGTGAACTACCCCGTGCGCATCGGTGCCCACCTGGCGGCCGGGCTGCTGCTGGGCTCGGTGTTCGCGATGCACCCCCCCGGCGGCCTGTGGTGGGTCGGTGTGCTCATGCTCGTGTGGCCGCACCTGGCCTACCAGCTGAGCCTGCGCGCCAAGGACAGCAAGCGCAGCGAGCGGCAGGCCCTGCTGACCGACTCCTTGCTGATCGGCATGTATGGCGGGCTGTCGGGCTTCAATCCCTGGATCATCGTCTCGCTGGGCGGCGCCATGAACGCGTCCAACCTGGGCTCGGGAGGCTGGCGCCATGCCTGGCGTGGCCTGGTCGCGATGGCGCTCGGGGTGGTGCTGGGCGGTGCGCTGAACGGCTTTGCCGTGCGCACCGAGACTTCGCAACTGACGGTGGCGCTGTCGGCCGTGGCGGCAGCCCTGTACCTCACGCTGTTCGGCCATGCCGTCTACACCGCGTCGCGCCGCGCCACCAAGAGCCGCCTGGCCCTCGAAGAGCGCAACCGCGAGATGCAGGCCCAGGCGGAGCACCTCGAGCAGGCGCGCCAGGAGGCCGAACTGGCCAACAAGGCCAAGAGCGCCTTCCTCGCGAACATGAGCCACGAGTTGCGCACGCCGCTCAACGCCGTGATCGGCTACGCCGAGTTGCTGGAGGAGGAGCTGGCCGATAGCGTGCCGCCCGAGGCCCGTGCGGACCTGGGCCGCATCCAGCACGCGGCCAAGGAACTGCTGGGCATGATCAACGCCGTGCTCGACCTCACGCGGCTCGAGGCGGGCAAGATCCAGCTCCATGCCGAGGACTGCGACCTGCGTGGCCTGCTGTCCGCCGTCGAGGCGTCGGCCCAGCCATTGCTCCAGGCGAATGCCAACCGCATGCAGGTGCTGGTGCAGCCCGGCCTCGCGCTGGTCCACGCGGATGCGCAGCGCCTGCGCCAGGTGCTGGCCGCGTTGGTGTCCAACGCGGCCAAGTTCACGCACCAAGGGCAGGTGTGCCTGCGCGTGACGACCCGCGCGCCGCAGGACGGCGTGCTGCACATGCGTTTCGAAATCGAAGACAGTGGCGTCGGGCTGAGCCCGGCGCAGATCGACAGCCTGTTCCAGCCCTTCCTGCAGGTGGACGAGGGCAGCACGCGGGCCTTCGGCGGCAGCGGCCTGGGCCTGGCCATCGGCCGCCGCCTGTGCCGGCTCATGGGCGGGGACATCGAGGTGCGCAGCACGCCCGGGGCGGGCTCGTGCTTCACGGTCTGGCTGCCCCAGCCGGCCCACGGGCCAGACCCTGTCGCATCGCCGGACGCGCCCTCGGATCCCCTGGCGGAGCGTGCGGCATGAGCGAGCGGCAGGCGCCCGCGGCGCAGGACCGGCTCGCGTGCCGTGCCGAGCTGGCCAGCCTGCCGACGCTGCTGGCGCTGGTCGCCCAGGTGTGCGTGCGTGAAGGGGTCGACGCGAAGGCGGCGCAGGCGCTGCAGCTCGTGGCCGAGGAGGCCTGCGTCAACGTCATGCACCACGCCTACCCGGTCGGCCAGCCGGGTCCGCTGGCACTGCAGGTCCGCGCCGGGCAGCGCGCTGGGCGGCGCCACATCGCGCTGACGCTCGAAGACCAGGGCAAGCCCTTCGATCCCCTGTCGGTCGTGCCCGCGGACACCACGGCGGCCCTCGAAGCACGCCAGCCGGGCGGCCTGGGCGTGCACCTGATCCGGCAGCTCTCGGACCGCCAGCACTACGCGCATGACCTCCGCCGCGGCAACGTCTTCACCGTCGAGGTCGACCTGGCCCCGGCGCTCCCCTGATTTCTGGAGAACTCCCTTGCAGATCGCGATCACCCACCACGACACGGTTGTTGCCCTGGCCGTCAGCGGCAGCATCGACAGCCTCAACGCCGACACCCTGACCCAGGGCTTCGCCGAACTGATAGACCGGGGCCAGGTGCGCCTGATCGCCGATTGCACGCACGTGAACTACACCAGCAGTGCGGGCCTGCGCTCCCTGCTTGGCACGCTCAAACACTGCCGCAGTGCCGGCGGCGACCTGCGCCTGGCCGCATTGCAGCCACAGGTGGCGCGCGTGCTCGAGATCGCCGGCTTCACGAGCATCCTCAACATCTACCCCGACGTTGCGGCGGCGTTGGACAGCTTCCGGGAGGTCCCATGAAACCGATGCCGACGCAGGCGCCGACGGTCTCGCTCGTGATCGGCTCGGGCAGCGTCAAATGCGCGGCCGCCGTCGGTGTGGTCAAGGCGCTCGCGGACGCGGGCATCGGCATCGACCGTGTCGTGGGCTGCAGTGGCGGCGCCTTGTTCGCGGCCGGCGTGGCCTTCGGCTTCGATGCGGCCCGGATGAGCGACATCACGCTGCGCACCTGGACGCGCAAGGTCACGTCCAAGCGCAACCACCTGGGCCTGCTGCGCATGCTGGCGCCCAGGATGCTGGGCTTTCGCTCGGACAACTTCGGCCTGCGCGACGATGCCCCCATGCTGGCCGCCTTTCGCGACATCTTCGGCGACCGGCGCATCGAGGACGCATCGATTCCGCTGCACATCACGGCCACGGACTTTGCCAACGGCGAGCTCGTGGAGCTCACGCGCGGCAGCGTGGTCGAGGCGATCCGTGCCAGCGCCTCGCTGCCGCTGGCCTTCAAGCCCGTGCGGCTGGACGGCCGGCTGCTCGTCGATGGCTACCTGGCCGACCCCATGCCGGTCAGCGTGGCCATGAAGCATGGCAGCCGCGTGATCGTCGCGGTGGGTTTCGAGAGTCCGTACCAGGAAAAGATCCAGAGCGCGGGGCGCTTCGCGTCGCAGCTCAGTGCCATCCTGGCCAACAACCTGCAGAAGGCGCGCGTGGCCTTCCACAGCGCCGTGCACCATTCCGAGATGATCCTGATCGTGCCGCAGTTCAGGCAGCGCGTGCGCCTGTTCGACACGCACATGGTGCCCTACATCATCGAGGAGGGCGAGCAGGCCGCACTGCAACAGCTGCCCTACCTGCGCGCCTTGCTCGATGCCGACCGCGAACGCCTTGCACCCGCTGCGGCCTGAGTGCGCGGGCCTGCCGGAGCCGGTGTGACATCGGCTGCCACGCCACCGGCCGAGCGCACGATGCGCATCCTCGTGGTCGATGACCTGGAGCTCAACCGCGACCTGCTGGTGCGCCGCGTGCGCCGGCTGGGCCACGAGGCGGGTGTCGCGGTCAACGGGCGCGATGCGCTCGAGCAGCTGCGCCGCGGGGACTGGGACCTGGTGCTGCTGGACATCACCATGCCCGAGATGGACGGCTACGACGCGCTGCGGCAGATCCGTGCCGACCCATCACCTTCTGGCTGGACCGCAACATTCCGGATGACTATCGCCCTACCATCCGCAATGCCGTGCTGGCATGGAA
>DATKFT010000372.1:0-5868 GCA_035544335.1 Pseudorhodoferax sp. | reverse complement strand
ACGCACCCACGCCCTTGCTCAAGACCGAGTGGATCAAGAAGGGCGCCTTCGTCGTGCCCTACGGCACCATGAGCGCGGTCGAGCTCTCGCTGACCGACATCATGGACAAGCTGGTGGTGGACGACTGGGGCCAATGCAAGGGCGGCATCCTGGGCTCGCTGCGCGCGCACGTCGAGGCCGGCAAGCTGTCCGAGCAGACGCTGCATGCCGAGCTGGGCCAGATCATTGCCGGCAAGAAGCCCGGACGCCAGTCCGATGACGAGACCAACCTGTTCTGGCACCGTGGCCTGTCGCTGTCGGACATTGCGCTGGGCCATGCGCTGCTGCAAAAGGGCGAGTCCCTGGGCATCGGCCAGAAGCTGGTCTACGCATGATCTGCAACGCCCGCATGTATGCGCTGACGCCGGGCATCACCGACGCCTGGCGCACGCTGCTGCTGCGGGTCGGTGCGCGTGCCGGCCTGTCGTGGACCTACGCGCCCCATGCGGCGCCCGCGCCCATGCGCAGCCTGTGGGACCGGAGCGACAACGCCTGCGTGTTCATGTGCGGCCTGCCCTATGTCCACGAGGCCGCGCGCCCGCTGCTGCTGGCCGCACCGGTGCCGGCGCCGGCGCGCTATGCCGGCCGGCCGATCTACTTCTCGGAGTTCATCGCGCGCGCCGACGGTCCCATCACAAGCCTGGAGGTGCCTGCAGGCACCCGCCTGGCGCACATGCTGCCCGAGGGCAACTCGGGCTACAACACGCCGCGCCACCATCTGCTGCAGCGCGTGGGCGCGGGCCGCCCCTCGCCCTTCCTGCGCACCCGGGAGCCCACGCCCACGCCGATGAGCGTGCTGCAGGCCGTCACGGACGGACGCGCCGAGGTCGGCGTGGTCGACAGCTATGTGCTGGATCTGTTGCGCCAGCACGCCCCCGACACCATGGCGCCGCTGCGCAGCATCGCCACCACGCAGGCGTCGCCGATTCCGCTGCTCGTCGCCTCGCCCGGCAGTTCGCAGGAGGAGGCCGGCCGTGCGCGCGCCGCCCTGCTGTCCGCGCACGAAGACGCAGTGAGCCGGGCCGCCATGGAGCAACTGCTGCTCGCGCGCTTCGTGGCCGTGGACGCGGCCGACTACGCCGTGCTGGCCGAGCGCGAGGCCGAGGCCGACCGCGCGGGCTTCGCGATCGCGCAGGAGGCCGCATGACGAGCGCGCCGGAGAACGATGCGCTGCCGCTGGCCGGCCTCAAGGTGCTGGACTTCACGCGCGTGCTGGCCGGCCCCTTCTGCACGGCCATGTTTGCCGATGCGGGTGCCGAGGTGCTCAAGGTCGAGCCTTTCGACGGCGACGACTACCGGCACATGGGCTTCCAGGTGCAAGGCCGCAGCACCAACTTTGCCTTCGTGAACCGTGGCAAGCGCAGCCTGCGGCTGAACCTCAAGAGCCCTTCGGCGCGGGCCGTGACGGACCGGCTGGCCGGATGGGCCGACGTGGTGGTCGAGAACTTCAAGCCCGGCGTCGCCGATCGCCTGGGCATCGGTTACGGGCGTTTGTCCACGCTGAACCCGGGCCTGGTCTACTGCAGCATCTCGGGCTTCGGCCAGCAGGGCGTGTGGGCCGACCGCCCGGCCTACGACACCATCATCCAGGCGCTCAGCGGCCTGATGGCGGCCAATGGCCATGCCGACGGCCCGCCCACGGTGGTCGGCGAGTCGCTGGCCGATGTGTCGGCCGGCATGTTCGGCGCCTGGGGCGTGATGGCCGCGCTGTGGCAGCGCAGCCGCACGGGCCGCGGCCGGCATCTGGACATCGCGATGTACGACTGCCTCGTGAGCATGATGCCCACGCTGGTCTCGCGCGTGGTGGCCGGTGGCGCCGCGTGCGTGCGCGTGGGCAACCGGCACCTGAACTCTGCGCCGTTCGGCGCTTTCCGTGCGGCCGACGGCATGTACGTGCTGGCCGTGGCGAACCACAAGCTGTTCCAGCAACTGGCGCAGGCCATGGGCCAGCCCGGTCTCGCGCAGGACCCCCGCTTCGCCAGCAACGGCCTGCGCAAGCAGAACGAAGCCGTGCTCGCGGAGCTGATCGAGCGCTGGTCCGGCGCCATGGGCGTGGCGCAGACCGTCGCCACGCTGCAGGAGCACGAGGTACCGGCGGCGCCGGTGCTCGATGTGCGCCAGTCCGTGGCCACGCCCCATGCGGTGCAGCGCGGCCTGGTGCAGACGCATGCGCTGGACGGCGGGGCCACGGCCTGCCATGTCGAGCAACCCGTGCGCTTTGGCGAACAGCGCCGGCGCAGCACACCCGCGGCACCCGAACTCGGCGCCCACACCCTGGCCACCCTGCAGGAACTCGGTTTCGCCGCGCAGGACATTGCCGCATTCGAACAAGAAGGACTGATCTGATGAGCGCCGCCACGCAGCATGTGGATGACGAGAGCTTCCAGGCCTTGATGGAGCAGGTCACGCGCTTCGTGCGCGAGCGCCTGGTGCCGCTGGAGCAGCGGGTCGAGGACGAGGATGCCGTGCCGCAGGACATCGTCGAGGACATGAAGGCCATGGGCTTCTTCGGCCTGTCGATCTCGCCCGAGTACGGCGGCGCCGGACTCACCGCCGAACAGCAGGCGCGCTTCCAGATGGTGGTCAGCACGTCGTCGCCGGCCTTTCGCTACATCTACAGCTCCAACCTGGGCATCGGCTCGCGCGCCATCGCGCTCGAAGGCACGCCTGCGCAAAAGAGCGCGTTCCTGCCACGGCTGGCCACGGGCGAGCTGGTCGGCTGCTTCGCGCTGACCGAGCCCGGTGCCGGCTCCGATGCCGGCGGCCTCAGCACACGCGCCACGCGTGAGGGCGGCGACTATGTCATCAACGGCAGCAAGCGCTTCATCACCAATGCCACACGCGCCGACCTGTTCACGGTGATGGCCCGCACCGACCCGGCCTCCAAGGGCGCGGCCGGCGTGAGCGCCTTCCTCGTCGATCGGCGCACGCCGGGCGTCAGCGTCGGCAAGCCCGAGAAGAAGATGGGACACCGCGGTTCGCAGGTGGCCGACGTGGTGTTCGACAACGTGCGCGTGCCGGCCGAGCGTCTGATCGGTGGCCAGGAAGGCCAGGGCTTTCGCGCCGCCATGCGCACGCTGGACCACGGCCGCATCAACATCGCGGCCATGGGCACGGGCATGGCCGAGCGCTTGCTCGAGGAGTCCATCGCCTATGCCGCGCAACGGCGCCAGTTCGGTGCGCCCATCATCGATTTCCAGCTCATCCAGGGCATGCTGGCCGATGCGCAGGTCGATCTGCAGGCCGCACGCGCGATGACGCTGGACGCCGCGCGCCGCATCGACGCCACCGGCTCGGCCGTGAAGGAGGCGGCGGGCGCCAAGTACTTCGCGTCCGAAATGGTGTGCCGCGTGGCCGACCGCGCGGTGCAGATCTTCGGCGGCGCCGGCTACATCGCCGAGTACCCCATCGAACGCATGTACCGCGACGCACGCCTGTTGCGCATTTACGAAGGCACGAGCCAAATCCTGCAGCTGCTGATCGCCAAGCAGCTGGGCCGCGAGCGCGGCATCCGCCTGGCCCAGTGAACAGGCCCGTCGCCGACCTCTTTTTTTCCGGAGAACCAACCATGAACGCACCCGAAAAGTCTCTCGTTGCCCAGGCCGACGCTGTGGGCACACGCCACGACCCCAGCCGCAAGATCGCCGCGCCCACGGGCACGCAGCTGTCGTGCAAGAGCTGGCTCACGGAAGCGCCGTTCCGCATGATCCAGAACAACCTGCACCCCGACGTGGCCGAGCGCCCCGAGGACCTCGTGGTCTACGGCGGCATCGGCCGCGCGGCGCGCAACTGGGAATGCTTCGACCAGATCCTGGCCTCGCTCAAGGAACTGGAAGCCGACGAGACGCTGCTCGTGCAATCGGGCAAGCCCGTGGGCGTGTTCAAGACCCATGCCGACGCGCCGCGCGTGCTGCTGGCCAACTCCAACCTCGTGCCCCAGTGGGCCAACTGGGAGCACTTCAACGAGCTGGACCGCAAGGGCCTCTTCATGTACGGCCAGATGACGGCGGGCAGCTGGATCTACATCGGCGCGCAAGGCATCGTGCAAGGCACCTTCGAGACGTTTGTGGAGGCTGGCCGCCAGCACTATGGCAACAGTCTGAAGGGGCGCTGGATCCTGACCGCCGGTCTGGGCGGCATGGGGGGCGCGCAACCCCTGGCCGGCGTGCTGGCCGGCGCCTGCGTGCTGGCCATCGAATGCCAGCAATCGAGCATCGACTTCCGGCTGCGCACGCGCTACCTGGACAAGCAGGCCCGTGACATCGACGACGCACTGGCCCTGATCGCGCAGCACACGGCCGCTGGCGAGGCGATCTCCATCGGCCTGTTGGGCAACGCGGCGGAGATCCTGCCCGAGCTCGTGCGCCGGGCCAAGGCCGGCGGCATCAAGCCCGACCTCGTGACCGACCAGACCTCGGCGCACGACCTCATCCACGGCTACCTGCCCGCGGGCTGGAGCGTGGCGCAATGGCAGGCGGCCATGAAGGACCCCGCCCAGCACGAGACGCTCAAGAAGGCCGCGGCCCAGGGCTGCGCCGTGCACGTGCAGGCCATGCTG
Source organism: Pseudorhodoferax sp. (assembly GCA_035544335.1). Classification (GTDB taxonomy): domain Bacteria; phylum Pseudomonadota; class Gammaproteobacteria; order Burkholderiales; family Burkholderiaceae_C; genus Pseudorhodoferax. Next base: position 1,271 of record DATKFT010000372.1, on the reverse strand, counting down.
GACTTCCAGGCCATGGGCATCCCCACGGTGGACTACGGCAACAACATCCGCCAGGTCGCCAAGGACGAGGGCGTGGCCAACGCCTTCGACTTCCCGGGCTTCGTGCCGGCCTACATCCGTCCGCTGTTCTGCGAAGGCAAGGGCCCGTTCCGCTGGGTGGCGCTGTCCGGGGATCCGGAAGACATCTACAAGACCGACGCCAAGATCAAGGAGCTGTTCCCCGACAACAAGCACACCCACCGCTGGCTGGACATGGCACGCGAGCGCATCGCGTTCCAGGGCCTGCCCGCGCGCATCTGCTGGCTGGGCCTGGGCGAGCGCCACCTGGCGGGCCTGGCCTTCAACGAGATGGTGCGCAAGGGCGAGCTCAAGGCGCCCATCGTGATCGGGCGCGACCACCTGGACACGGGTTCGGTGGCCAGCCCCAACCGCGAGACCGAGGGCATGCGCGACGGCACGGACGCGGTTTCCGACTGGCCGCTGCTCAACGCACTGCTGAACACGGCGGGCGGCGCCACCTGGGTCAGCCTGCACCATGGCGGCGGCGTGGGCATGGGCTACTCGCAGCACGCGGGCATGGTGATCGTGTGCGACGGCAGCGAGGAGGCCGACAAGCGGCTGGCGCGTGTGCTCGTGAACGACTGCGGCTCGGGCGTGATGCGCCATGCGGACGCGGGCTACGAACTGGCCATCGCGACGGCCAAGAAGTTCGGCCTCAAGCTGCCCATGGTCGGGCGCTGAGGAGCCAGACCGATGGACCGAAAATCCCGTGTCGCGGCGATGCCGTTCTGGGATCGCTACGAGCTTCCCACCGTGCTGCTCGGCGTCGTGCTCTACGCCAGCTGGGTGGCCTTGGTGTGGTACCACGCCGCCATCCCGGGCTGGCTGCTGTTCCTGCTGGGCGGCTATGTCGTGCAGTGGCAGTTCTCGCTGCAGCACGAGAGCATCCACGCGATGCGCAACTGGCCCGCGTGGCTGCGCAACGCCTTCGTCTGGCCACCGCTGGGCCTGTGGCTGCCGTACCCGCTGTACAACCGCAGCCACAGCACGCACCACGTCAACTTCAACCTCACGCACCCGCAGCGCGACACCGAGAGCATGTACCAGCTGGCCGAGGACTGGCCGCGGCTGAACCCGGCCCACAAGGCCTTGCTGATGCTGAACCAGACGCTGGCCTTTCGCTTCGTGTTCGGCCCCTTCATGCGGCTGTACAAGCTGGTCAAGCGCGAGACCGCCAAGCTGCGCGCGGGCGACTTCTCCAACGTCAAGCA
>DATKFT010000371.1:0-8661 GCA_035544335.1 Pseudorhodoferax sp. | reverse complement strand
GTCGCCTTCTCTTTGGTTACTTTCTCTTGGCGAAACAAGAGAAAGTGACTGCGCTGCCGGGCGCATCTCCCGGCCTCGGGGACTTGTGCGAACGCAGTGTTTTCTATCGACAACGACGTTGGATCGAGCTGAGGAGGTGGGGGCTTCCCCCCCACACCCCGACTCCCTTTTCTTGCTTCGCCAAGAAAAGGAAGCAAAAGAAGGCGACCCCGGTGTCCCTGTCCCTGCGCTGCGCTCCGGGCAACCTGCGGTGCTCGCGCCATGGGCTGCATCGTGCAACTCGCTGCGTTCGCTGCGCTCACTCCGCTCAGACAGGCACGATGGGTCAGAAGTTGAAGCGCAAGGTGCCCTTGCGCAGCCCATGGCGCTGCGCTCCTCGGCAGGGGCACAGGGGAAGTTGCCATTCGGGCCATCGCTGCGCTCGGCCTGGGGTTCGGGCCGTCGCTGCGCTCGGCCGCTGGATGCGCAGCAGGCCATGCCTGCCAGGCTTCGCCCGTTCATGCTCCGCAGCTGCCCGGCTGGGCCGCGACCAGGGGGATGCCGATGCCGGGCACGCGCGAGGGCGGGGCGGCCAGGGCTTGGTCCACGCTGCGCAGGAACACGTCCCAGTCCTGCATGCCGCCGATGGCCGTCACGTAGTCGCCGTCGCGGAAGAACAGCAGCGAGGGCCACTTCGGTGCGCTGTAGCGCCGGGCCAGCGCGGCCTCGTCGGCACGCGTGGCCACGCCCACGCGCAACCGGCCCGGAAAGCTCTTCTGAATCTCGGGCAGCACGGCCGCCACGTCCTGCCCCTCGGGAAAGCGCACGGGGTCGCCGGCCAGCAGCAGCACGCGGTCGCCGCCGGCCGCGGACCAGGCCGGCAGGCCGTCCTGGTCCACCCATTCGGCGCCGAAGTCGCGCACGAGGCGCTGCAGCAAAGGGGGGGTGTCGTCTGGGCTCATGGGGTCTCTCGTGGAATCGAAGCGGGGGCCGGCAGGCCGGCCCAGTCGTGCAGCTGCTGCGCGCTGGCCTGCGAGGGCAGCGCGAAGCCTGCCTCGGCCCCGGCATCGCCGCCCTGCAGCGCGTCGGACAGCAGGGCCAGCGTGGCCGCGATCTCGGCCGCGCGCGCGGGCGCCAGCCGCTCGCGCGCATCGTCCAGGAACACGAGCAGCCAGTCGCCCGGCGCGACCGGCCCGACCAGCGCCGTGCCCACCGTGCGCAGGCCGCCCTGCCAGGCGCACACTGCGTGGCCGGGCAGCAGCTCGCGCACCTGCATGGGCAAGCCGATGCACATGGCTAGGCGTCCGCGAGAAAGCGCGCATCGCCCACGCGGCAGGCGTCCTGGGCACTGGGCCGGCCGGCCTCGTAGGCGGCCAGTGCGAGCGCGTCCAGGCTCAGCTGCTCGCGCGGCGCCGCTGCGCTGCGGCGCGGCACGGGCTGGCCGCCCCAGTCGGCGATCTGCTGCACGGCCAGCGTAAGCGCCTGCTCCATGGCCGCGCGCACCACGGGCGTGAGGCTGCCGCCGTAGTCGTCCAGCACCTCGGGCTGGCAGCCCAGCAGCAGCACATGGCGCGGGTAGCGGCCCGTGAACTGCGCGAGCGCCAGCACCTCCTGGAAGCCGGTCTGGTGCAGGCTCATCTTCTTGGCGCCCAGGAAGCGCGGCACCTCGTCGTCGCGCACCAGCTGCAGCTGGCCCGGCGCAAGCCCGTAGTCCACGGCGTCCAGGATCAGCAGCGCATCGGCCTGCTGCACCTGCGGCAGCAGGTACAGGCCCTGGGTGCCGCCGTCCACGAGCGCCACGTGCGGCGCGAAGTCGTGGCGCTGCGCGAGCGCCTCCACGCAGCGCACGCCGAAGCCCTCGTCGGCCCACAGCAGGTTGCCGATGCCGAGCACGCAGATGCGTTCGGGCAAGGTGGACACCGTCGTGTCGTGCATCAGTGGGCCTCCTGCGTGCAACGCGCCGTGCGGGCCGCGGGTCCGGTGGCCGCGGAACTGGCTCTGCCAGGCCGCTGGCGGCGCTCCCTCGGGGGGGTTGGCGGAGCGCAGGCAGTGTGCGCAGACTGGGGGTGGGTCACGGCTAATCCTTGAAGGTGCGGTGGCCAGACACCATGGTGCTCACCACGCTCTGGCGGCCCATGATGTCCTCGCGGATGGCCGCGTAGACATGCAGGATCACGAACACGACCAGGGCCCACATGCCGAGCCGGTGCCAGGTGTGCACGTCCTGGCTCTGGCCGAACAGCGGGATGACCCAGCCGAACAGCCGGTCCTGCCAGGAGCCGGCCTGCGCGCCCTCGGCGTACAGCGCAAAGCCCGTCACGACCATGAACACGGCCGTGCCCAGGAACAGCGTGACCATGGCCAGCCGCGCGAGCGGGTTGTGGCCCACGTAGCGGCCCGGCCGCGCGCTCACGAAGGCGTACCACTTGAGCATGGCTCCCACCTCGGCCCAGTAGGCGCGCCGGAAGATGGGCACCCAGAACAGCTCGCGCGCATGGTGGTTGCCGACCAGCGCCCAGTACATCCGCCCGAGCAGGCCGACGGCCAGCAGGTAGCCGGCCGCGAAGTGCGCGAACCGGATGTAGCCCATCACGAAGTGGTCGCTGGCCTCGCCGGGCATGGTGGGCAACGGCCGGCCGATGAAGTAGCCCGTGAGCGCGAGCACCGTGATGGCCAGGGCATTGACCCAGTGCCACAGGCGCACGGGCGCCTCGTAGACGTAGACCGACTGCAGGCTGTGGCCCTGGCGGACCTCCTCGTCCTCGGTGGCGGCCAGGCTGGCCGCGGGGGCGCTGGGGGCGCTGGAACAGGTCATGCGGCTCTCCGGTTCAGCGCACGGTCACGCGCGCCATCTCCTGGCCCTCGGGCCCCATCACGTGCGTGGAGCAGGCCAGGCAGGGGTCGAAGCTGTGCAGCGTGCGCAGGATCTCCAGCGGCTGCTCGGGGTTGACCATGGGCGTGTTGAGCAGGCTGGCCTCGAACGCGCCGATCTGGCCCTTGGGGTCGCGCGGGCTGCCGTTCCAGGTGGTCGGCACCACGCACTGGTAGTTGTCGATGCGGCCGTCCTTGATGCGGATCCAGTGGCCCAGCATGCCGCGCGGCGCTGCCACGGTGCCCACGCCCTTGGCCTCCTTGGGCCAGGTCTTGGGATCCCATTTCTCGACGTTGGCCGTGGCGCGGTCGCCGGCCTTGATGTTGGCGATGAGGTCGTGCCAGTCGTCGCGCATCATCTCGCCGCAGTACTGGCTCTCCAGCGCGCGCGCCAGGGTGCGGCCGATGGTCGTGGGCAGCAGCTGCTTGGGACCGAACGCCGTCTCGGGCAGGCCCAGCATCTTGGGGATCGCGGTGTTGATCGCGTGGGCCGACTCCTCGATCTGCTGCTTCACGCGCTGGCAGTGCTGGTGGCCCTTGAGCGCATGCGCGTAGCCCAGGATGTAGCGCGACAGCGGGCCGACCTCCATCGCGTGGCCGCGCCAGCGCGGCGACTTGATCCAGCTGTACTTGGCGCTCTCGTCGAGCTGCTCGATCTTCGTGCGCGTGCCCTTGAAGTTGGGGCCCTCGGGCGTGTAGTCGGGCTCGGTCACGCCGTCCCAGGGGTGCAGGCCCTTGTTCTCGTCGGCGTACTTGTACCAGCTGTGCGCCACGAACTCCTGCACCTGCTCGGGGTCGCGCGGGTCGATCGGGTGGATCTCGTCCCAGTTGCCGTTCAGGATCGCGCCGCCCGGCAGCTGCTGCGTGCGCGGGTCGTAGGCCACCTTCTCGTAGGTGCCGTAGTCGCTCACGTTGGTGGCGGCCAGGCCGCCGCCGTAGAGCCAGCCGGCCTCCTTGTACAGCGTGCCGATGGCCAGCACGTCGGGGATGTAGACGTTGTTGTTGAACGCGATGATCTCGTCGATGCGCGCCTTGACGAAGTTCAGCCGCTCCATGTTGATCGGCGCGCCGGCCGCGCCGTCGCCGTCGATGTTGATCGCGCAGGGCACACCGCCCACGAGGTAGTTCGGGTGCGGGTTCTTGCCGCCGAAGATGGTGTGGATCTTGACCCAGTCCTTCTGCAGGTCCAGCGCCTCCAGGTAGTGCGTCACGGCCATGAGGTTGGCCTCGGGCGGCAGCACATAGGCCTTGGAGCCCCAGTAGCCGTTCGCGAAGGGGCCGAGCTGGCCGCTGTCCACGAACTTCTTGAGCCGGTTCTGCACGTCGCGGAAGTAGCCCGGCGAGGACAGCGGGTGCGCGGGCGACACCATCTGCTGCAGCGCGCTCGTGCGCTTGGGATCGGCCTTGAGCGCCGACAGCACGTCGACCCAGTCCAGCGCATGCAGGTGGTAGAAGTGCACGGCATGGTCGTGCACCTGCAGCGTCTTGGCCATGATGTCGCGGATCAGGTGCGCATTCTTGGGGATGCGGATGTCCAGCGCGTCCTCGACCGCGCGCACCGAGGTCAGCGCATGGCAGCCCGTGCACACGCCGCAGATGCGCTCCACGAAGGCCCAGGCGTCGCGCGGGTCGCGGCCCTTCAGGATCACCTCCAGCCCGCGCCACATGGTGCCCGTGGAGACGGCGTTGCGGATCACGTTGTTGCTGTCGAGGTTGACCTCGCAGCGCATGTGGCCCTCGATGCGGGTCACGGGGTCGACGACGATGCGCCGGCCGCTGTTGTCGAGCGAAAAGCCCTGGGTGTCGTAAGCGCCCATCGGTGTCTGTCCTTGTGTGTTCAATGGGTGCGGGAGGTGGCGCTGCGCTCGCTCGCGTTGTCGCGCGCGCGCTTGGCCACCGAGATCGCAGCGTGTGCGGCCACGGCCGCGCCGACCACGGCCGCGGCCGTGCCGCCGACCTGGTCGGCGTTGGCCTCGATGCCGAACTGGTGGATGTCGGTCAGGCGGTCGTAGAACGAGCCCTTGTCCCAGAAACCGTCCTCCGAGCAGCCGATGCAGCCGTGACCGGCCTTGATCGGGAAGCTCGTGCCCTCGTTCCACTCCACCGTGGAGCAGGCGTTGTAGGTGGTCGGGCCCTTGCAGCCGACCTTGTAGAGGCAGTAGCCGCGGCGCGCGCTCTCGTCGTCGAAGGCCTCGACGAACTGGCCTGCGTCGAAGTGCGGCCGGCGGTAGCACTTGTCGTGGATGCGCTGGCTGTAGAACATCTTGGGCCGGCCCTGGCGGTCCAGCTCGGGCACGCGGTCGAAGGTCAGCATGTAGGTGATCACGCCCGTCATGACCTCGGGGATGGGCGGGCAGCCCGGCACCTTGATGATGGGCTTGTCGGTGATGACCTTGTGGATGGGCGTGGCCTGCGTGGGATTGGGCTTGGCCGCCTGCACGCAGCCCCAGGACGCGCAGGAGCCCCACGCGATGACGGCCTTGGCGTCCTTGGACACGCGCAGCAGCTTCTCGATGAAGGGCTTGCCGGACTGGATGCAGAACATGCCGTCCTCGTTGAGCGGCGGGTTGCCCTCCACCGCGAGGATGTACTGGCCCTTGTACTTGAGCATGATCTCTTCGAGGATGGCCTCGGCCTGGTGGCCGGCCGCGGCCATCAGCGTGTCGTCGTAGTCCAGCGAGATCATGGACAGCACCACGTCCTTGGCCAGCGGGTGCGCGCTGCGGATGAAGCTCTCGGTGCAGCAGGTGCACTCCAGGCCGTGCAGCCACAGCACGGGCGTGCGCGGCTTGGTCTCCATGGCGTGCGCGATCTGCGGCACGAAGGACGGCGCCAGGCCCAGCGACGTGGCCGTCAGCGAGCAGTACTTCAGGAAGCTGCGCCGCGAGATGCCCTTGCGGCGCATGACCTCGTAGAAGGTTTCCATCATCGGGAGGGTCTCCGTGGTTCTTGTGGAGGAAATGCTGGCAAGCAGCTTTGCAATTCGTGCGCCAAAGCGGTGCGACCGCGGGCAAACCCCGAGACGCGCGCGCAAAACCTTGATTTGTGTCGTGTTTTTGGGTGCCGGGTGCGCAACGGCAAGGGCCTGGCCCGCGCAGCGGGCGAACAGCAGCTTTGCAGCTGTGGGCGCGAAGTGAAAGCCTGTTGACCAGTGCGGGCGGGGCCGGCCGCGCACCGCCCATGGCGCGCGGCTGGCACGGATCTTGTATGAAGTTTTTTATACTTTTCATACATCCACGAGACAAGCCCATGCCGCCCCGCGTCCGATTGCGCGCCCCCGCCGCCTTGACCGCCCTGGCCCTCGCCGTCCCCACCACCGCCAGCCTGGCCCAGGACGCCGCGGCCGCGCTGCCGGCCGTCACCGTGAGCGGTGCGCAGCGCGAGTCGCGGCTGGAGCTCGCGCCCACCGTGGAGGCCCTGCCCACGCCCACCTACGTGCTGGACAGCGAGCAGGTCGAGGCCCTGTCCGTGCAGCGCGCCACCGACATGCTGCGCAGCACGCCGGGCGTGAGCTTCGGCGCCTCCAACCCGGGCGGCGACATCGGCGACGACATCAGCATCCGCGGCTTCTCGAGCTACCACGGCGCCGACGTGGCGGTCACCGTCGACGGCGTGCCCGTGAACTGGCCCAACGGCGGCATGCGCCACGGCATGGTGGACCTGAACTGGCTGAACCCCGAGCTCGTCGAGCGCATCGAGATCGTCAAGGGCCCGTTCTCGGCCGAGTACGGCAACTTCAACCTGGCCGGCGCGATCAACATCGTGACCAAGACCCGCGGCGACACCAGCGTGGCCGCCGAGACCGGCAGCTATGGCAACCACCGCGCCGTCGCCACCTACGGCCGCCAGAGCGGCAGCGCCACGCCCTTCCTGGCCTACGAGCTCGTGGACCGCCAGGGCTACCGCGCGCACAGCGACTACCGGCGCCTGAACGCGTTCAACAAGCTCACGGTCGATGCGCCGCAGGGCCGGCTGTCGCTGCGGTTCAGCGCCTCGGCCCGCAGGAACGCATCGGCCGGCTTCCTGCTGGCCGACGAGGTGCGCGCGGGCCGCGTCGCGCGCCGCAGCGCGAGCCCCGACGCGCTGGCCGACAAGGGCCGCAACGACAACTACACGCTGGTCGCCAACTACGTTCCGAACGACGCGCAGGGCATCACGGCCACCGCCTACCTGGGCCGCGACGAGCTGCTCATGGTGGACACGGCCTTCGGCCCGCCCACGGGCGCCACGCGCGCCGAGCGCAGCTACGCGGGCTGGCGCGTGTCGCAGCTGCTGCGCCTGGGCGAGCACGCGCTGCTGACCCTGGGCACGGACGGCCAGTTCGACCGCGGCGTGGCCGCCACGGGCGCGCCCGATGGCGGCGACGGCGTGGCCACGGCCGCCCGCTCACGCGACCAGAAGGTGCGCACGCTGGCGGCCGGCCTCTACGCCCAGGGCCAGTGGCGCGTGGCCGGGCCGGTCAAGCTGGTCGGCGGCGCGCGCTACGACCGCATCCGCACCGAGGTCGACAACCGGCTCACGCCGAATTCGGGCAGCGCCACCCAGGGCGTGGTGAGCCCCAAGCTCGGCGTGGTCGTCGCGCCCTCGCCCCTGCTGGAGCTGTTCGCCAACCATGGCCTGGGCTTTCGCTCGCCGGCCGCCACCGAACTGGCGCCCGACCGCGCCGGCGCGGCCTTCCAGCAGGACCTGAAGGTGGCCAGGCTGCGCAGCAGCGACGTCGGCGCCACGCTGCGCCCGCTGGCCGGCTTGGCGCTGACCGGCAGCTACTTCCGCACGCGCACCGAAGACGAGCTGCGGCGCGACCCCAGCAACCCGCTCAACGTGGTCAACGTGGGCGAGACCCAGCGCAACGGCTACGAGCTCGTGCTGCAATGGGCGCTCACGCCGCGCCTGTCCGTGCAGGCCAGCCACACGGCCGTGCACACGCGCATCCGCAACCCCGCCACGCCGGGCGCCGACAGGGTCATCACCGTGCCCGACGACACGCAGACCCTGGGCGTCTCGTGGAACAGCCGCCCGCTGCCCGATGTGCGCATGCACCTGGACCTGCTGGCCCAGCGCCTGGGGAAACGCCCGCTGCGCGCCGACGGCAGCCTCTACGCTCCGGCGCAATGGACCGTGGGCAGCAAGCTGCGGCTCGCGCGCGGCCCCTGGAGCGGCTTTCTGCAGCTGGACTTCGCGCCGCAGCGCTACAGCTCGGACTTCGTCTACGACGTGGGCGGCATCGCCTTCGACCCGCGCCCGGCCGTGGCGGCCCGCATCGGCGCGAAATACACCTTCTGATGCCCACCTTCTGAGGCTCCGCTTCCGAGCCCCCTTTCCTGAACCCTCGACCCCGGAGACCCTGCCATGCGCTTTCTGCGACCCACCCTTTCCGCCCTGCTGCTGGCCGCCGCCGGCAGCGCCGCGCTGGCCCACGACGTCTGGGTCCAGCCCCAAGCCCAGGCACAAGGCCAGGGCCTGGTCGTGCTGTACGGCCACGCCGACAAGCAGGACGCCTACGACCACCTCAAGCTCAAGACCCTGACCGCGCTCGACGCCCAGGGCCAGGCCCTGCCCGTGCACCGCCTGCCCGCCGCGGGCAAGGACGCGCCGCTGGCCGTGCAGGTCGAGGGCCGGCCCGTGCTCGCGCTCATGGTGTTCGACGACGGTTTCTGGACCAAGACCGAGGACGGCTGGAAGAACCTGGCCAGGAACGCCGTGTCCGGCACCGCGCTGCAGTCGGCCTACGAGATGACCCTGGCCAAGACCGTGCTGGCCTGGGGCCCGCAGGCCACGCGCGTGCACGGCCTGCCGCTGGAGATCGTGCCG
>DATKFT010000370.1:0-3873 GCA_035544335.1 Pseudorhodoferax sp. | reverse complement strand
GTTCCCGCCCGGTGGCGGCACCGACGGCGTGGCCCGCGTGCTCGGCAACAGCTACACCACGCTGACCAGGACCTCGGTGGTGGTGGACAACCGGCCCGGCGCCAGCGGCACCATCGGCATTGGCGCCGCCAGCCGGGCGCCCGCGGATGGCAACCACCTCGTGCTGGGCCAGGCCGACAACATGGCGGTGGCCCCGTACCTGCTGCGCAGCGTGCCCTACGACCCGCTCAAGGACCTGCAACCGGTCGCCTTCGTCGCGGACGTTCCCATCGTCATCGTCACGGCCGCCGACACCCCGTACAAGAGCCTGACCGAGCTCGTGAAAGCCGGCAAGGCCGGCACCGACATCACCTTCGGTTCGGCCGGCGTCGGCACCACGCCGCATCTCGCCGGAGAGCTGTTCGCCAAGGCGGCCGGCATCCCCATGCGGCACGTCTCGTACAAGGGGTCGGGCCCTGCCATGACCGATGCGCTGGCCGGCCGGATCACCCTGATGCTGTCCTCCATTTCCGGCGCCGTACCGCATCTGCAGGCCGGCAAGATGCGGGCGCTCGCCGTGACGAGCGGCACCCGCAGCAAGGCCTTGCCTGAGGTGCCGACGGTCGCGGAGGCCGCGGGCCTGCCCCAGTTCAGCATCGGCACCTGGTACGGCATCTTCGGCCCCAAGGGCATGTCCGCGGACACGGTCGCCAGGCTGAACGCCGACTTCCACGCCGTGCTGGGCAGCAAGGAGGTCGTCGCGTTCATCGAGGGCCAGGAGGGCGGAACCATCGTCAGCGCCAAGCCCGAGCAGCTCGCCAAGAAGCTCGCGGCCGACACTGAGCTCTGGCGACGCGTCATCCAGGACGCGAAGGTCTCGCTCGATTGAGCCGCTCCACCATGGCAGACAGCACGGACAAAGACCAGCAGGCCGCCGCCTTCGCGCGCTACGGCCAGTGGGTGGGCCTGCAGGCGTTGGAGCGGGCGCCGCTCTGGGTCGAGCGCCTGGGCATGAACGAGGAGGAGATCGCGCGCTTCCGCGATGCCGGCACGCCGGCCGGGCCGGCCTATGTCGCGACACCCGTGGTCCCGCAGCCTCCCCGGCACAGTGACGGTGCGCAGGACCGCGAGGGTCCCTCCCGCATCTCGGCCCAGGACGCACTGGCCCGGGCCCGCGCGCAGTCGCAGCTGCATGCCTTCACGCGCCTGCCGCCAACGCTGGACGCGCCCGGAACGGGCTACCTGCAGGGCACGCCCTTCGCGGTGAAGGACCTCATCGGTGTGGCGGGCCTGCCGCGCAGCGGCGGCAGCCGCAGCGCATCCGACACGCCCTACCCGCAGGATGCGGCCGCGGTCGCGGCCATGAAACGGCAGGGCGCGGTCTTCGTGGGCCTGGCCAACCTGCACGAGCTCGCGTTCGGCGCGAGCAGCGACAACCCGGCGTTCGGGCGCGTCGTGAACCCGGCCGCGCCGCAGCGCATCCCGGGCGGCTCCAGCGGCGGCTCCGCAGCCGCCGTGGCGGCCGGCATCGTGGACATCGCGCTGGCCACCGACACCGGCGGCTCGATCCGCATCCCGGCCGCCTGTTGCGGCGTGGTGGGCTTCAAGCCGAGCTACGACGCGATTTCCAGGGAGGGCGCGATCGACATGTCCGCGAGCCTGGACCACATCGGCCCCATCGGCCGGACGGTCGCGGACTGCGCGCGGGCCTTCGCCGCCATGACCGGTCTGCCCACATACCCTGGCCTGGCCGCGGGCAGCCTGCAGGGGCTGCGCGTCGGCGTGCTCGGTGGCTACTTCCAGCAGCCGCTGGACACCGATGTGCGCAAGGCGCTGGCCTCGGTGCAGACCGCGCTGCAGGGCAGCGGCGCCCGGCTGCACGGCTGCGAGATCGCGGACATCGCGCTCGCCGCCGCCATCCAGTTCATGACCATCTCCGCCGAGGCGGCCACCGCTCAGGGCGAGCGCCTGCGCACGCACGGCGAGCAGCTCGGCGAGGATGTGCGCGTGCGGCTGGAGATGGCCAGTCTGCTGCCCGCGCACTGGTACCTCAAGGCCCAGCGCCTGCGGCATGTGTTCGTCGCCGGCATCGCGCGCCTGTTCGAGGACGCCGATGTGCTGCTGAGCCCGACCATGCGCGCGCCCGCGCCGCTGGTCGGCGCATCGACCGTGTCCATCGACGGCCGGCCCTATCCGCTGCACACGGCGGTGTCCAACCTCACGCTGCCCTTCAGCCTGAGCGGCATGCCCGCGATCGCGATCCCCTGGGGCCGCACCGAAGACGGCGCGCCGCTGTCGATCCAGCTGGCCGCGCCGGCCGGCAGGGACTGGGCGCTGCTGGAAGCGGCGCACCGGCTCTCGGCCCTGGCGCCCGGCGCCTGAACCTGGCGCCCGAACGGCGCCGGCGCCCGGAGACGGGCCCGGCGCTGCACGTGGCCTCAGTAGCCGCGCGCCACGTCCACCACGCCCGCGATGGCCTCACCGCGCTCCAGCGCGCGGATCTTGCCCGCGATCTGCGCGACCGACTCGCGCCGCAGCGTGCGCGCCGAACCGTGCGGCGTGATGCTGATCTTGGGATGCCGCCAGAACGCATGCTCGGCCGGCAGGGGCTCGGTGCGGAACACGTCCAGCGTGGCACCGGCCAGCTGGCCGCTGTCCAGCAGCGGGATCAGGTCCTCCTCGACGAGGTGGCCGCCGCGCGCGATGTTGATCAGGTAGCCACCGCGGCGCAGCGCCGACAGCGTGGTCTTGTTCAGGATGCCCTCGGTCGCGTCGGTCAGCGGCAAGAGGTTGACCAGCACGCGCGTGCCGACCAGGAAGTCGCCGAGCCGCGCCTCGCCCGCGAAGGTGCGCACGCCGTCGATCTGCTTGGGGCTGCGGCTCCAGCCCAGCACCGGGAACTCGAACTGCGCGACCGCGCGCGCCACGCGTTCGCCCAGCACCCCGAGACCCAGGATGCCGACCGGGAAGTCGGCGCGCTCGAGCGGCTTGCGGTAGACCCAGCGGCCGGCACGGGCCTCGGCCTCGTAGACGTCGAGCTCGCGGAAATGGCGGATCAGCGCATGGCACACGTACTCGGCCATCTGCACCGACATGCCCGCGTCGTCCAGGCGCACGATGGCGGTCGTCGCGGGAATGTCCAGGCCCATCAGCGCGTCCACACCGGCCCCGATGTTGAACAGCGCCTTGAGGCCGGGCTGCGCATCGATGAAGGACTGCGGCGGCGCCCAGACCACGGCGTGGTCGGCCGCTGGCTGGCCCGGCGCCCAGGCCAGGACCTCGGCTTCGGGCAGCGCGCCCTGCAGTTCCTGGACCCAGGGTTCGGGCTTGGCGTGGGGCAGGCAGACAGCGATGCGCATCGGAAACGGACCTCGGCAAAAGGGTCCGATCCTAACGAAACGCTAGACCGCGAGCTTGAGCAGCTCCGCGCCCTCCGCCACCTGGTCGCCGGGCGCGTAGAGCAGTTCGGCCACGGTGCCGTCGGCCGGTGCGGCAATGGTGTGCTCCATCTTCATGGCCTCCATGACCGCCAGGGCCTGACCCTTGGTGACCTTGTCGCCGGCCTGGACCGAGAACGACACGACCTTGCCCGGCATGGGCGCCGTGAGCCGGCCGCCTTCGGCCTGGTGCTCGCCGGCGTGGGCCAGCGCGTCGCGGAGCAGCACCTGGGTCGCGCCCTGGGGCGCGAACAGGTGCACGGTCTCGCCCTGGCGCACGCAGCCCAGCACCACGCGCCGGCCCGCGAACTGCAGGTCGAGGCGGCCGTCGGTGCGCGCGCCGAAGTCCAGCACGCCACTGGTCTCGCCCACGCGCAGCTGCAGCGCGCCGTCGTGCAGCACGCACAGTTCGGCCACGCCTTCCTCGCCACGGAACTGGTAGTCGATGCGCCGCGAC